>DATMES010000060.1 GCA_035556555.1 Frankiaceae bacterium | reverse complement strand
CGACGCGACCACGTCTTGATGACGTTCTTGGTCCCCTTGGTGTTCTGGTCGTCGACCTTGTCCAGCAGGTGCTGGTCGACGAAGGGGCCCTTCTTGAGGCTCCGCGGCATGGTCTCGTGCTCCCTAGCGCTTCTTGTTCTTACGGCGGCGGCGGATGATCAGGTCGTCGCTCGCCTTGGCGCGGCGGGTACGGCCCTCGGGCTTGCCCCACGGGCTGACCGGGTGACGGCCACCGGAGGTCTTGCCCTCACCACCACCGTGCGGGTGGTCGATCGGGTTCATGGCGACACCGCGGACGGTCGGGCGCTTGCCCTTCCACCGCATGCGGCCGGCCTTGCCCCAGTTGATGTTCGACTGCTCGGCGTTGCCGACCTCGCCGACCGTCGCGCGGCAGCGGAGGTCGACGTTGCGCATCTCGCCGGAGGGCATGCGGAGCTGGGCGTACGGCCCGTCCTTGCCGACCAGCTGGACGCTGCTGCCCGCGGACCGCGCGATCTTCGCGCCGCCGCCGGGCCGCAGCTCGATGCAGTGCACGACGGTGCCGACGGGGATGTTGCGCAGCGGCAGGGCGTTGCCCGGCTTGATGTCGGCGCTCGCGCCGGCCACCACGGTGTCGCCCTGGCCGAGGCGGTTGGGCGCGATGATGTAGCGCTTCTCGCCGTCGGCGTAGTGCAGCAGCGCGATGCGCGCGGTGCGGTTGGGGTCGTACTCGATGTGCGCGACCTTGGCCGGCACGCCGTCCTTGTCGTGGCGACGGAAGTCGATGACGCGGTACGCGCGCTTGTGACCGCCGCCCTGGTGGCGGGTCGTCACGCGGCCGTACGAGTTGCGGCCGCCCTTGCTGTGCAGCGGGCGGACCAGCGACTTCTCGGGCTCGCTGCGCGTGACCTCGGCGAAGTCGGCGACGCTCGAGCCGCGACGGCCCGGCGTGGTCGGCTTGTACTTACGGATACCCATGGCTACACGACTCCCGGTCCGCCGAAGATCTCGATGCGGTCACCCTCGGCGAGGCTGACCACAGCGCGCTTCGTGTCGTTGCGGTGGCCGTAGCCGAACCGCGTGCGCTTGCGCTTGCCCTTCCGGTTGACCGTGTTCACGGCGGTCACCCGGACGTTGAAGATCTGCTGGACCGCGATCTTGATCTCGGTCTTGTTGGCGTCGGGCGCGACGAGGAACGTGTACTTGCCCTCGTCGAGCAGGCCGTACGACTTCTCGGAGATGACGGGACGCAGGATCACGTCGCGCGGGTCGGGAATCACTGCGTCTCCTCCTCAGCGGCCTTCGAGAGCTCCTCGTTGGCCGGCTCGACGAGCAGGTCCTTGCTCGTCTGCTCCGCGACCTCCTCGACCAGTTCCTCGGTCGGGACGTCGGCGGCGGCGGGCTCGGTGGTGCCGGCCTCGGTGGCGGGCTCGCCGGTGACCTCGGGGGTCTCGGCCTCCGCGACCTCGGACGAACGCGCGATCGCCTTGGCGCTCTTGCCCTTCGGCGCGCCGGCGAGGAACGCCGTCAGCGCCGCCTCCGTGAACACCACGTCGTCGCTGACCAGCACGTCGTACGTGTTGAGCTGGTCGGGCGCGATGAGGTGGACGTTGACGACGTTGCGCAGGCTCTTCCAGGTCAGCTCGTCGGTGCGCTCGCAGACGACGAGGACGTGGCGGCTGGTCGTGATGCCGGCCAGCGCCTTGACCGCGGTCTTCGTCGACGGCGTCTCGCCGCTGACGAGGCTCGCGAGCACGTGCACCTTGCCGCCGCGGGCCCGGTCGGAGAGCGCGCCGCGGAGCGCGGCCTGCTTCATCTTCTTGGGCGTCCGCTGGCTGTAGTCGCGCGGCACCGGGCCGTGGACGACGCCACCGCCGGTGAACTGCGGCGCGCGGGTCGAGCCCTGGCGGGCGCGGCCCGTGCCCTTCTGGCGGTACGGCTTGCGGCCACCGCCACGGACCTCGCCGCGGGTCTTGGTCTTGTGCGTGCCCTGGCGCGCCGCCGCGAGCTGCGCGACGACGACCTGGTGCATCAGCGGGACGTTGGCCGTGACGTCGAAGATCTCGGCGGGCAGCTCGACCGAGCCGGTCGTGCCGCCGGTGGCGTCGCGGACGTCGATGGTGGTCACAGGGTCCCTCCTTCGGGGCCCCCGCGGCGGTGCGAGCGCAGCGAGCAGCGTCGTGGGGAAATCGTCATGCCTTCACGCTCCGCATCACCTTCGACTTGACCGCCGTACGGACCATGACGAGGCCGCCGACGGGGCCGGGGACCGCGCCCTTGATGAGCAGCAGGCCCTGCTCGGCGTCGATCTTGTGGACCGTGAGGTTCAGCGTCGTGACGCGCTCGTGGCCCATCCGGCCGGCCATCTTCGTGCCGGGGAAGACGCGCGCCGGCGTGGCGCAGGCGCCGATGGAGCCGGGCGAGCGGTGCTTGCGCTGGACGCCGTGGCCGGCGCCGAGACCCTTGAAGTTGTGCCGCTTCATGACACCGGCGTAGCCCTTGCCCTTGCTGGTGCCGGTGACGTCGACCTTGGTGCCGGCCTCGAACACGTCGGCCGTGATCTCCTGGCCGAGGGTGTACTCGGAGGCGTCGGTCGTCCGGAGCTCGCGCACGTGGCGGCGCGCGGGGACGTCCGCCTTGCGGAAGTGTCCCTGCGTCGGCTTGTTCGCCTTGCGCGGGTCGAGCGCGCCGAACGCCAGCTGCACCGCGGAGTACCCGTCGGTGTCGGGCGTACGAACCTGGGTCACCACGCACGGCCCGGCCTTGACGACGGTCACCGGGACGATCCGGTTGTTCTCGTCGAAGACCTGGGTCATGCCGAGCTTCTCGCCCAGGATGCCCTTGATCTGCTTGGCCATTGTCTCGTCGCCCTTAGAGCTTGATCTCGATGTCGACGCCCGCGGGGAGGTCGAGTCGCATGAGCGAGTCCACCGTCTTCGGGGTCGGGTCGATGATGTCGATGAGGCGCTTGTGCGTCCGCATCTCGAAGTGCTCGCGGCTGTCCTTGTACTTGTGCGGCGAGCGGATGACGCAGTAGACGTTCTTCTCCGTCGGCAGCGGCACCGGCCCGGCGACCTGCGCACCCGTCCGCGTCACCGTCTCCACGATCTTGCGCGCGGAGGAGTCGATGACCTCGTGGTCGTAGGCCTTGAGCCGAATGCGGATCTTCTGTCCCGCCATGTCTTTCCTTCTCTTCGGTGTGCTGCTGCCGAGTGGTGCTGGACGGTGCATGCCCTGAGGTGGGCGGCCGTCGGGGGACCCGGTGGCGCGACTAAAGCGACGCAGTCGCCCTAGCGCCACCGGGTCCCCCGGCGGCCTTACAACAACTACTTCAGGATCTTGGTAACGCGACCAGCGCCCACGGTGCGGCCACCCTCGCGAATCGCGAAGCGGAGACCCTCCTCCATGGCGATGGGCTGGATCAGGGTGACGGTCATCTCGGTGTTGTCACCGGGCATGACCATCTCGACGCCCTCGGGCAGGTTGACGACACCCGTGACGTCGGTGGTGCGGAAGTAGAACTGCGGGCGGTAGTTGTTGAAGAACGGCGTGTGCCGGCCGCCCTCGTCCTTGCCGAGGATGTAGACCTGCGCCTCGAAGTCCGTGTGCGGCGTGATCGACTTCGGCTTGACGACGACCTGGCCGCGCTCGACGTCCTCGCGCTTGATGCCGCGGAGGAGCAGGCCGACGTTGTCGCCCGCCATGCCCTGGTCGAGCAGCTTGCGGAACATCTCGACGCCGGTGACCGTGGTCGACTGCGTCTCTTCCTTGATGCCGACGATGTCGACGGTCTCGTTGACGTTGACGATGCCACGCTCGATGCGGCCGGTGACGACCGTGCCGCGGCCGGTGATCGTGAAGACGTCCTCGATGGGCATGAGGAACGGCTTGTCGACGTCACGGACGGGCTCGGGGATGTTGGCGTCGACCGCGGCCATCAGCTCGATGATCGACTCGCCCCACTTGGCGTCGCCCTCGAGCGCCTTGAGCGCCGAGACGCGGACGACGGGGAGGTCGTCGCCGGGGAAGTCGTACGAGCTGAGCAGCTCGCGGACCTCGAGCTCGACGAGCTCCAGGATCTCCTCGTCGTCGACGACGTCGGCCTTGTTCAGGGCGACGACGATGTACGGCACGCCGACCTGGCGGGCGAGGAGCACGTGCTCCTTCGTCTGCGGCATCGGGCCGTCGGCGGCGGAGACCACGAGGATCGCGCCGTCCATCTGGGCCGCGCCGGTGATCATGTTCTTGATGTAGTCGGCGTGACCGGGGCAGTCGACGTGGGCGTAGTGCCGGTTGTCGGTCTGGTACTCCACGTGCGCGATGGAGATCGTGATACCGCGGGCCTTCTCCTCCGGCGCCTTGTCGATCTGGTCGAACGGCGTGAAGGGGTTGAGGTCCGGGTGCGCGTCGTGCAGGACCTTGGTAATGGCCGCAGTCAGCGTCGTCTTGCCGTGGTCGATGTGACCGATCGTGCCGATGTTGACGTGCGGCTTGGTCCGCTCGAACTTCGCCTTAGCCACCTGGTGTCCCTCCTAGGACCGTTCTTATGGACTGGTACGCGGTCGCGGACTAGTCGTCCTTGACCTGACGCTTCTCGATGATCTCCTTCGCCACGTTGCTGGGTACCTCGGCGTAGGAGTCGAACTGCATGCTGTAGCTCGCCCGGCCCTGGGTCTTCGACCGGAGGTCGCCGACGTAGCCGAACATCTCGGAGAGCGGTACGAGGGCGCGGACGATGCGGTTGCCACCGCGCTCCTCCATCGCCTGGATCTGGCCGCGGCGGCTGTTGAGGTCGCCGATGACGTCGCCCATGTTCTCCTCGGGCGTCGTGACCTCGACGAGCATCATCGGCTCCATGAGGACCGGCTGCGCCTGGCGGGCAGCCTGCTTGAACGCCATCGAGCCGGCGATCTTGAACGCGAGCTCCGAGGAGTCGACCTCGTGGTACGCGCCGTCCTGCAGCGTGACCTTGACGTCGACCAGCGGGTAGCCGGCGAGGATGCCGTACTCCATGGCCTCCTGGCAGCCGGCGTCGACCGCGGGGATGTACTCGCGGGGGATGCGGCCGCCGGTGACCTTGTTCTCGAACTCGTAGCCGCCGCCGTCGCCGCCCGAGGGCTCGACGTCGATGAGGACCTTGGCGAACTGGCCGGAGCCACCCGTCTGCTTCTTGTGGGTGTAGTCGACCTTCTCGACCTTCTTGCGGATGGTCTCGCGGTAGGCGACCTGCGGCTTGCCGACGTTGGCCTCGACCTTGAACTCGCGCTTCATGCGGTCGACGAGGATGTCGAGGTGGAGCTCGCCCATGCCGGCGATGATCGTCTGGCCGGTCTCCTCGTCGGTGCGGACCTGGAACGTCGGGTCCTCCTCGGCGAGGCGCTGGATCGCGACGCCGAGCTTCTCCTGGTCGGCCTTCGACTTGGGCTCGATGGCGACGGAGATGACGGGGGCGGGGAACGACATCGACTCGAGCACGACGGAGTGCGCCGGGTCGCAGAGCGTGTCGCCGGTCGTCGTCTGCTTGAGGCCGATGACCGCGCAGATGTCGCCGGCGCCGACGGCGTCGACGTCCTCGCGGTGGTTGGCGTGCATCTTGAGGAGGCGGCCGATCTTCTCCTTGCGCTCCTTGGTGGAGTTCTCGACCTGCATGCCGCTCTTGAGGACGCCGGAGTAGACGCGGACGTACGTGAGCTTGCCGACGTGCGGGTCGGACATGATCTTGAACGCCAGCGCCGAGAGCGGCTCGTCGTCGGCCGGCTTGCGCTCGATGACGACGGACTCGTCGCGCACCTTGTGGCCCTCGACGTGACCGACGTCGAGCGGGCTCGGGAGGTAGTCGATGACCGCGTCGAGCATGGGCTGGACGCCCTTGTTCTTGAACGCCGTGCCGCAGAGGACCGGCGTGATCTCGCTCTTCAGCGTGGCGCGGCGGATCGCGGCCTTGAGCTGCGCCTCGGTCGGGTCCTGGCCCTCGAGGTAGAGCTCCATGATCTCGTCGTCGTGGTCGGCGAGCGTCTCGATGAGACGGTGGCGCCACTCCTCGACGGCCTCGGTGTGGTCGTTGGGGATCGACACCGTGTCGTACGTGTCGCCCTTGCCGTCGGCCTGCCAGAGCAGGCCCTTCATCTGCACCAGGTCGATGACGCCGCGGAAGTCGCTCTCGACGCCCCAGGGGAGCTGCAGCACGAGCGGCACGGCGTTGAGGCGGCTGACGATCATGTCGACGCAGCGGTGGAACTCCGCACCCACGCGGTCCATCTTGTTGACGAAGCACATGCGCGGGACGCCGTACTTGTCGGCCTGGCGCCACACGGTCTCGCTCTGCGGCTCGACACCGGCGACGGCGTCGAACACCGCGACCGCGCCGTCGAGGACGCGCAGCGAACGCTCCACCTCGACGGTGAAGTCGACGTGGCCGGGGGTGTCGATGATGTTGATCTGGTGACCGGCCCACTCGCAGGTCGTCGCGGCGGACGTGATCGTGATGCCGCGCTCCTGCTCCTGCGCCATCCAGTCCATGACGGCAGCGCCCTCGTGGACTTCGCCGATCTTGTACGTGCGACCGGTGTAGTACAGGATCCGCTCGGTCGTCGTGGTCTTGCCGGCGTCGATGTGCGCCATGATCCCGATGTTCCGGGTCTTGGCGAGGTCCTTGGCCATGTGAGTGTCTTCAGTCGCTTTCGTGGGTTACCAGCGGTAGTGCGCGAAGGCCTTGTTGGACTCCGCCATCTTGTGGGTGTCCTCGCGCTTCTTCACGCTGGCACCGAGGCCGTTGCTCGCGTCCATGAGCTCGTTCGCGAGGCGCTCCGTCATCGTCTTCTCGCGGCGGGCGCGGCTGTAGCCGACCAGCCAGCGCAGCGCCAGCGTCGTGCTGCGGCCCGCGCGGACCTCGACCGGCACCTGGTAGGTCGCGCCACCGACGCGGCGGCTGCGGACCTCGAGGGTCGGCTTGACGTTGTCGAGCGCGCGCTTGAGCGTGACGACCGGGTCGTTGCCGGTCTTCTCACGGCACTGCTCGAGGGCGCCGTACACGATCGCCTCGGCGTTGCTCTTCTTGCCGTGGAGAAGGACCTTGTTGACCAGGCTCGTGACGAGCTGCGAGCCGTAGACCGGGTCGTTGACGACCGGGTGCTTCGGGGCGGGACCCTTGCGGGGCATTACGCCTTCTCCTTCTTGGCGCCGTAGCGGCTGCGAGCCTGCTTGCGGTTGCGGACGCCCTGGGTGTCGAGGGAGCCGCGGATGATCTTGTAGCGAACGCCGGGGAGGTCCTTCACGCGACCGCCACGCACGAGCACGATCGAGTGCTCCTGCAGGTTGTGGCCGACGCCGGGGATGTACGCCGTCACCTCGATGCCGCTGGTGAGACGGACGCGCGCGACCTTGCGAAGAGCTGAGTTCGGCTTCTTCGGGGTGGTCGTGTAGACGCGCGTGCAGACACCGCGGCGCTGCGGGCAGGCCTTCAGCGCGGGCGTCTTCGTCTTGTCCGTCTTCGCCTGCCGGCCCTTGCGGACCAGCTGCTGGATCGTGGGCAACGCTTCTCCTCGTCGTTCTTCGTGTCTCCTGCGCTCTGGCCGACCCCCGAGGTCGGGCGTGTCGGGCGCTCGTCCCTCCCCGATGGCTTCGGGCGAGTGGCGGCGCGGCACGCGGACTACGAGGTCCGGGCAGGGCGCTCGGAAATGCCCGGGCAGAGCCCAGGCACAAGGGGGGACTCTAGCCCACCCACGCGGGGCAGGTCAAAGTGTCGGCGCCTCACCCGCCTCGCGGGGGCGCACACGTTGAGTATCGGCCCGCGTGCGGCCGGCCTGGAGCCCCGACACGCCGCGGCGTCGGCCACTTCCGCCCGTTCAGTGAAGATCATCACGCTCGAGGCCGGCGTACGGGCTCCACAGTACGAGGGTGGGTCGGGCGCTACGACAGGATGGCGCCCATGACCCCCGACCGCCTCGTGGTGCTCACCGGAGGGCCGGGCGGCGGGAAGACGACGTTGCTGGACCACCTCGCCGGGCTCGGCCACGCGGTGTCGCCCGAGGCGGGCCGCGCGATCATCCGCGACCAGGCGCTCATCGGCGGGCGGCTGCGGGACGACCAGGTGGCGTTCGCCGAGACGATCCTCACCTGGGAGATGCGGTCGTACCGTGCCGCGCTCGCGTTGCCGGGGCCTGTCTTCTTCGACCGGGGCGTCGTGGACGTCGCGGCGTCGTACCTGCTCCTCGGCCTGCCCGTGCCGCCGCACGTCGAGGCGGCGGTGGCGGCGTTCCCCTATCGACGGTCGGTGTTCGTGGCGGCGCCGTGGCGGGAGATCTACACGACCGACGCGGACCGGACGCAGTCGTGGGAGGAGGCCGTGCGGACGTACGACGCGGTCGTCGCGGCGTACGAGTGCTTCGGCTACGACCTCGTGGAGCTGCCTCGGGCCTCGGTCGAGGAGCGGGCGGCGTTCGTGCTGGAGCGCGTGTGACGCCGACGTGGCCGCGCCCGACGCGCGAGGAGCAGCTCGCGGCGGCGGGACGTACGCTCCCCGACCTCGTCGCGCCCGGCCTGCGTGTCCTGCTCTGCGGCATCAACCCCGGCCTCATGTCCGCCGCGATCGGCCACCACTTCGGCAACCCCGCCAACCGGCTCTGGCCCGCGCTGCACCTGGCCGGCTTCACGCCGCGGCGGCTGCACCCGATGGAGTCGCACGAGCTGCTGGCGTACGGCGTCGGCATCACCAACCTCGTCGCCCGCGCCACCGCGACCGCCGCCGAGCTGACCGCCGACGAGATCCGCGCGGGCGTCGGCCCGCTGACGGCGCTGGTCGAGACGTACGAGCCTGCGTACGTCGCGTTCCTCGGGCTGACGTCGTACCGCACGGCGTTCGGCCGCAAGACCGCCGACGTCGGGCCGCAGGAGGAGACGCTGGCCGGCGCGCGGATCTGGCTGCTGCCCAACACCTCCGGCCTCAACGCCCACTACCAGCTGCCCGACCTCGCGCGGGCGTTCGGGGAGCTACGCGCGGCGGCGTACGCGCTCTAACGGCACGAACGCCAGCAGGCAGACCACCGTCGGCAGGAAGTGGATCTCGATGGCGGCGTACGTCATCGCGTGGAACGCCACCAGCAACGCCAGCCCGCACGCCAGCGCGCGGCCGCGGACGAAGAGGATCAGCGGCGTCAGGAACTCCATGACCAGCAGCCCCCACTGGCTCGCGACGAGCAGCCGCGGGTAGCCGAGCAGCTGGTCGCCGAGCCACGTGCCGCGCCGGCTCAGCGCCCATGCGAACGTCGCGCTGTTCGGCCAGCCCCAGCCGCCGTGGCGGATCTTCGCGTACGCCGACAGGAAGTACGTCGCCACCGCCGCGACCTGGATGCAGCGCAGCGTCCACGCCGCCGCCTCGCTGCTCCCCTCGCCTCGGGCCCGGCCGGCCAGCGGCAGGACGAAGAGCGCGACGACCAGCGCGAGGTGGTCGTGGTCGACCTTGCCGTACGAGAAACCGAGGAACACCCAGTCGAGGTACGCCACCGCGACGACCCACCCCGCCGCTCTCGGCAGGCGACCGGTGGCGGCGGTCACCGCCGCCACGACGAGCACGACGCGCAACGTCTCGACGTACGCCGGCGTCGGCGCGGGCAGGCCGAGCAGCCGCGGGATGAGGATCGGGCGGTAGAGGTCGGCGGACGCGTAGCCGTGGGGGACGACGTCGTTGACGAGCATGAACATGTCGAAGACGACGAACGCGTAGACGACCGCGCGCAGGACCGCGACACGGCGTACCGGCTGCGGCGCGAACCACCAGGCGACGACCCGCGCGGCGGCCTGGGACTCGGCGCGCGCGGGCGCGTATCCGGCGGGAACGGCGGTCATCGCACCGTCCACTCCGCGACGTCCTCCGTCGTCTCGCCGACGGCGACGCCGTTGCGCAGCTGGGTGTGGCGGATGCGGAGATAGAGGCGCGTGAACTGCGCGTCGGCCGGGTGCAGGCGGCGCTGCGCGTCGGCGATGGCCTGCAGCCGCGACGGGTCGCGCCGGAACTCCCCGACCTGACCCTCGACCTCCGCCCGGACGATGCCGACGCCCTCGGGGGTCAGCTTGACCTTGATCCGTTCGCCCGCTGTCGTGTCGGCTTCGACGTAGAGGTCGGGAACGGTGCCGTCGGGGTCGGCGGCGAACGCGTACTGCGTCAGCGGGCCGAACGGGAAGTGGTCGTCGGTACCGCGGACGGTGCCGTAGAGCAGCCCGCCGAGCACGAGCGCGGCCGCGCCGAGGCGCACCCCCCGGCCCCTGCGCGACAACCGCACGACGTCCGACACCGCACCCCCTCGCACCTTGCCGCACGACGATAGGGACGCGGGCGGTGCGCGTCACGAGTATGGACGGTCGAAGAGTCCGAAAGTATGATTGTCCCATGGTGCGAGCGACGCTACGCGAACGCGGGCAGCTGACCCTTCCGAGCCAGGTACGGGTCGCGCTGGGGCTCAAGGAGGGCGACGAGGTGGTGTTCGAGATGACCGCCGACGGCGTGTACCTCAGGGCCATGACGCTGGTCCCCACGGACCAGGCCTGGTTCTGGACCGCGAGCTGGCAGGCAGGCGAGCGCGAAGCCTCCGAGCAGATCGCCCGCGGCGACGTCGAGACCTTCGACGACGCCGATGCGTTCCTCGGCTCTCTGGACGACTGAGTGCCGCGCTACTCGACGACGACGCGGTTCACCAAGGACTGGGCTGCCCTGGACCCGGCCGATCGTGCACGCTTCAAGGCGGCGGTGCGCGAGAGGTTCGTCCCCGACCTCGAAACGGGCCACGGCTTCCGCGCGGGGCTGCGGGTCAAGCGGATCGAGAGCACCGACTTCGTGTGGGAGATGACGTTCGCGCCCGACGGCCGGGCAACCTGGCAGTACGCCGACGACTCGACCGAAGGCGACCCGCATGTGCTGTGGCGCCGGATCGGCACGCACGACGTCCTGCGCGCACCGTGACGGTCAGCGGGCGAGGGACGCGAGCTTGTCCAGGGCCTTCTGGGCGTTCGGCTTCTTGACGACCGGCAGCACGGCGTAGAACAGCGCCTTCTGCCCGAGGCTCAGGTCGGTCGCCGTGATCTCGCGCGTGATGCTCGTGCCCGAGCCTTCGGGCGCGAGGGTGATGACGTGCTCGTACGTCCCGGTGGCGTCCTTGGCGCGGAACGCGAACCGCGTCGGCTCGACCGACTCGAGCACCTCGAGCGTCGCGCGGAACTCCTTGCCCTTCGACCGCGCGACCGACTCGTACGCGCCGTCCGCGAGCGGCGTCACGGTCAGCGGGTCGGCAGACCACTCGCCATGCCGGCTCAGGTCCGAGACGAGCGGCCAGACGGTCTCGGCGGAGGCTTCCGTGCGCGAGCGCGAGATGTACTTCGGCATGGCCGCGAGCGTACGCCGCGCTAGGGTCCGCGACGGGAGGCGGCATGCGCGTACTGGCGGCAAGCACCGCGGGGGCCGGGCACTTCGGGCCGATGGCGCCGTTCCTGCGGGGCTGCCTCGCGGCCGGGCACGACGTCCTCGTCGCCGTCCCCGCGGGGATCCGTACGGACGGCTTCGAGACGCGGACGCTGCCCGGCACGCCGCCGGAGATCCTCGGCCCGATCTTCGGCTCGCTGGCCGGCCTGCCCCGCCCCCAGGCGAACGCCCGCGTCATGCGGGAGGTCTTCGGCGGCGCCAACGTCGACGCCACCCTCGCCGCGCACGAGGCGCTGGTCGACGAGTGGCGTCCTGACCTCGTCGTACGCGAGGTCGCCGAGGTCGGTTCGTACGTCGCCGCGACGCGGGCCGGCGTACCCCACGTCCAGGTGGCGCTCGGACTGCGCGCGATGGAGGAGCTGCTCGTCGGGTCCCTCGACGGCTTCGCCGACCGCTACGGCGTCGACCCCGCGCCGCTGCTCACGACCCCCACGCTGTCGCTGGTGCCGCCGTCGATGGAGCCGCCCGACCCGCACCGCACGCGCTACCGCGACCCGGCCATGGCGCCGACGACGGGAGAGCCGGCTGACGAGCTGCCGCCCGGCGACGATCCGCTCGTCTACGTGACCTACGGCAGCGTGGCGGCGTCGCTGCCGCCGTTCCGCGGTGTCTACCGCGAGTCCCTCGACGCGCTCGCCGATCTGCCCGTACGCATCCTCATGACGACCGGCGACGCCGGCGACCCCGCCGAGCTGGGCGACCTGCCGCCGAACGTCCGCGTCGTCCGCTGGGCACCGCAGGACAGGGTGCTGCCGTACGCGAGCGTCGCCGTGGGGCACGGCGGCTTCGGCACGACGTTCGGCGCGCTCGCGGCGGGTGTGCCGGTGGCGGTGCGGCCACTGTTCTCCTCCGACCAGTTCACCAACGCCGCCGCGGTCGCGCGCGCCGGCGCGGGCGTCGTGGTGGACGGCCCGGGCGCACTGCGCGACGCGGTCACCGGCCTCCTCGCGAACGACATCGCACGTCAGGCCGCGCGAGCACTCGCCGACGAGATCGCCGCGCTCCCGCCGGCGGACGAGTGGCGGCCGTGAACGCCCTGCGCGCCACCGCCTGGGCGTACGGCGCCACGATCGCGATCCACCTCGTGGACCACCTGCTGCGCGGGACCGGCGCGTCGCCCGGCGGCGTCATCGCGCTCGGCACGCTGGCGCTCGCCGCCCAGGTGCTCGCCATCGTCGCGGTGCTGCGCGGGCACCGCTACGGCGCGCTGCTCGCGTTCGCGGTCGGCCTGCCCGACGCGCTCGGCGTCGTCGCGGTCCACCTGCTGCCGACGTGGAGCGCGCTGAGCGACTCGTACGCCGGCGGCGCGCCCGGCACGACGTGGTTCTCCTGGACGACGGCGATCGCGGAGGTGCTGGCGGCCGCGGCGTTCGCGGCGGCGGGCTGGGCGCGGATGCGCCGAGGCCCGGCCCCCCACGATCGGGAGCCGGGCCTCGGAACGGTCTAGCGGCTAGCGGTAGTCGCGGTCGTAGCCGTAGTCCTCCAGCGGAACCGCCTGGCCGGACGCCTGCCCGAACGCGTACTCGCCGTCGTCGGTCCACGCGTTGGCGTAGACCTGCTGGCGCGCCTCCTCGGTGGGCTCGACCCGGATGTTGCGGTAGCGGCTGATGCCGGTGCCCGCCGGGATGAGCTTGCCGATGATGACGTTCTCCTTGAGGCCGAGCAGGGAGTCGCTCTTGGCGGAGATGGCCGCGTCGGTCAGGACGCGGGTCGTCTCCTGGAACGACGCCGCGGACAGCCACGACTCCGTCGCGAGCGACGCCTTCGTGATGCCCATCAGGACCGGACGGCCAGAGGCGGGCTCGCCACCCTCGCCGACGATGCGGCGGTTCTCCGCCTCGAACTTGGCACGCTCGGCCAGCTGCCCGGGGAGGAACTCGGTGTCGCCCGACTCCAGCACGGAGACCCTGCGCAGCATCTGCCGCACGATGATCTCGATGTGCTTGTCGTGGATCGACACGCCCTGGGAGCGGTAGACCTCCTGGACCTCGGCGACGAGGTGCTGCTGGACGGCGCGCGGGCCGAGGATGCGCAGGACGTCGTGCGGGTCCATGGCACCTTCGGTCAGCTTCTCGCCGACCTCGACGTGGTCGCCGTCCGCGACGCGCAGCCGCTGGCGGCGGCTGATCTTGTCGATGACGATCTCCTCGGAGCCGTCGTCCGGGACCACGATGATCTTGCGCAGCTTCTCGGCGTCCTCGATGCGCACGCGGCCGGTCGCCTCGGCGATCGGCGCCTTGCCCTTGGGGACGCGCGCCTCGAACAGCTCGACCACTCGCGGCAGGCCGTGCGTGATGTCCTCACCCGCGACACCGCCGGTGTGGAACGTCCGCATGGTCAGCTGCGTGCCCGGCTCGCCGATCGACTGGGCGGCAACGATGCCGACCGCCTCGCCGACGTCGACGAGCTTGCCGGCCGCGAGCGAACGGCCGTAGCACATCGCGCAGGTGCCCTGCTTGGCCTGGCAGGTCAGGACCGAACGGACCTTGACCTCCTCGACGCCCATCTCCATCAGCTTGCCGATGGCGAGGTCGCCGAGGTCGGTGCCGGCGGGGACGGTCTCCTTGCCGACGGTGACGTCCTCGGCGAGCGTCCGCGCGTACACGCCGGTCTCGACGTGCTGGTCGCGGACGAGGCCGCCGTCCTTGCCGACCGCCGCGATCCGCATCGGGAAGCCGCGGTCGGTGCCGCAGTCCTCCTCGCGGATGATGACGTCCTGCGAGACGTCGACGAGCCGGCGGGTCAGGTAGCCGGAGTCGGCGGTACGCAGCGCGGTGTCGGCGAGTCCCTTACGGGCGCCGTGCGTGGAGATGAAGTACTCCAGCACGGTCAGGCCCTCGCGGAAGTTGGCCTTGATCGGGCGCGGGATGATCTCGCCCTTCGGGTTGGCCACGAGGCCACGCATGCCGGCGATCTGCCGGACCTGCATCATGTTTCCTCGGGCACCGGAGTTGACCATCATGAAGACGGGGTTCATCTTCGGGAAGTTGGCCTCCATGGCCCGCGCGACCTCGGCGGTGGCCTTCGTCCAGATCTCGATCAGCTCCTGGCGGCGCTCGTCGTCGGTGATGACGCCCCGCTGGAACTGCTTCTCGATCTTGTCGGCCTCCTTCTCGTGCTTGTCGAGGATGGCGGCCTTCTCCGGCGGCGTGACGACGTCGTCGATCGCGATCGTGACGCCGGCGCGCGTCGCCCAGTGGAAGCCCGCCGCCTTGAGGGCGTCGAGCGTCGCGGCGACCTGCACCTTGGGGTAGCGCTCGGCGAGGTCGTTGACGATCTCCGACAGCTTGCGCTTGGAGACCTCGGCGTCGACGAACGGGTAGTCCGTCGGCAGCGCCTCGTTGAACAGGCACCGGCCGAGCGTCGTCTCGAGGCGGAGGAACGTCTCGCCCTCGATGTCGTCGTTCTCGCCCGCGGGCTTCGTCCATCCGGCCGGCGGGACGACGTCCTTGAGCCGGACCGTGATCTTGGCCTGCAGGTCGAGCTCGCGGGTGTCGTACGCCATCGTGGCCTCGCCCACGGAGCCGAAGATCCGGCCCTCGCCCGCCGCGCCGTCCTTCATCGCGGTGAGGTAGTAGATGCCCAGGACCATGTCCTGCGTCGGCGACGTGATGGGACGGCCGTGCGCCGGCGACAGGATGTTGTTGGAGGACAGCATGAGGATGCGGGCCTCGGCCTGCGCCTCCGCGGACAGCGGCAGGTGCACGGCCATCTGGTCGCCGTCGAAGTCGGCGTTGAACGCCGTGCAGACGAGCGGGTGGATCTGGATGGCCTTGCCCTCGACCAGCTGCGGCTCGAACGCCTGGATGCCCAGGCGGTGCAGCGTCGGCGCGCGGTTGAGCAGCACCGGGTGCTCGGTGATGACCTCTTCGAGCACGTCCCACACGACGGGACGCGCGCGCTCGACCATGCGCTTGGCGCTCTTGATGTTCTGCGCGTGGTTGAGGTCGACCAGCCGCTTCATGACGAACGGCTTGAACAGCTCGAGCGCCATCTGCTTCGGCAGGCCGCACTGGTGCAGCTTGAGCTGCGGGCCGACGACGATGACCGAACGGCCCGAGTAGTCGACGCGCTTGCCCAGGAGGTTCTGGCGGAAGCGGCCCTGCTTGCCCTTGAGCATGTCGGACAGCGACTTGAGCGGGCGGTTGCCCGGGCCCGTGACGGGCCGGCCGCGGCGGCCGTTGTCGAACAGCGCGTCGACGGCCTCCTGCAGCATCCGCTTCTCGTTGTTGACGATG
>DATMES010000059.1 GCA_035556555.1 Frankiaceae bacterium | reverse complement strand
AGGACCTCTTCGGGCTTGCGGATGACGAGGCCGACAGCGAGGAGGATGACGCCGAGGCCGAAGACCAGGACGCCGAGGCCGATGACGAGGTTCGCGACCTCCCAGGCCAGCGCGCTGCTCATCAGGGCGCCGCGGAGAGTGGCGGCGTTGAACGCCGTCTGGCGGGCCGGGTCCTCGCGGTCCATCTGCGCGTACGCCTTGCCCTTGGTGGCCTCGAGCGCGTGCTTCTGGATGATGTCGGCCTGCACCATCGCGGTGGGGCCGTCGACGACGGCGACGTTCGGCTTGCTCGCGTCCTCCGGGGTGACGATGTGCTCGGCCTTCAGCTGAGCGGTCACCTCGGCGCGGGCGTCGAGGCCGCGGTAGACCATGTACGGGCCGGCGACGAAGAACGCCGCGGCGGCACCGATGGTGATGGTCGCTGCGATGGTACGGATGCGGGTCATGATCGACACTCCCTCTCGGTCCTGCTCTGTTGTCCTCTGTTGACGTCTACGACGCTACGGAGCGCGCGGCGCCCTGGGACCGGCACAAGGGACCGTCCTGACGGGACCTAGGGCCCGTCTTCACGGGCCCTACTCCCTCTCGCGCTCGCGCCCCCGCGGGCGCACCGTGAGGGCATGACCCGCGTGGTGCTCGTCGACGACTACGAGATCGTCCGGCAGGGGCTCCGAGCCCTCCTGACGGCCGAGCCGGACGTCGAGGTCGTCGGTGAGTACGGCACGTACGCCGGCGCGCTCACGGAGGTCCCGCTGGCCGCGCCCGACGTCGCCGTCGTGGACGTACGGCTGCCCGACGGCGACGGGGTCGACCTCTGCGCCGACCTGGGCGGTGTCGCGCCGGACGTGCGCTGCGTCGTGCTGACGGCGTACGCCGACGACGACGCGCTGCTGCACGCCGCCGAGGTGGGCGTGGCGGCGTACGTCCTCAAGGAGGCCGGCGGCGACGCGCTGGTCCGCGCGGTCCGCGACGTCGCGCACGGCCGGTCGCTGCTCGACCCGCGGACCGCCGAGTACGTCTCCGCGCGGCTGCGCGCCGCCGACGACTCGGGCCTGACGCCGCAGGAGCGCCGCGTCGTCGCGCTCGTCACCGAAGGGCTGACCAACAGGCAGATCGGCGAGCACCTCGGCCTGTCGGAGAAGACCGTGAAGAACTACGTCTCGAACGTCCTCGCCAAGCTCGGCATGGCGCACCGCAGCGAGGTCGCCGTGTTCGGCGCCCGCCTCGCGGCGGCCGCTGCCCCGGCACGAGCCGGTGCGCGGTGATCGTCGTCGGCGTCGACTACTCCGATGACGCCCGCGCCGCGCTGCGCTGGGCCGAGGGCGAGGCGGCGATGCGCGGCACGCCGTTGACGGCCGTGCACGTGGGGCCGCCGGTGTACGACCTCGTCGCGCACACGCCGTACGCCGAGGAGCGCCGCGCGGCACTGCTGCCCACGCTCGTGGCGTTCGTACGCGAGACGCTGGGAGACAGCGACGTCACGACGTCGGTCGTGGACGGCCCGCCCGCCGAGGGGCTGGTGGGCGCGGGCGCGCTCGCCGAGCTCCTCGTCCTCGGCAGGCACGGCGCCGGCGCCGTGAAGCGCCTGATCATGGGCTCGACGACCAACGACGTCGTTCGTGCGGCGCCGTGCCCGGTCGCCGTCGTACCGCCGGGGACCCGCGACGCCGTCGCCCGCCG
This sequence comes from Frankiaceae bacterium, assembly GCA_035556555.1. Taxonomy (GTDB): domain Bacteria; phylum Actinomycetota; class Actinomycetes; order BP-191; family BP-191; genus BP-191. Next base: position 75,106 of record DATMES010000059.1, on the reverse strand, counting down.
GATCGTCACGGGCACCGACGGCTCGAGCACCGCCGCGGCCGCCGTGGCCTGGGCGGTCGCGGAGGCCGTACGCCGGCGGGTGCCGCTGACGATCGTCCACGCCGCGCCGCCGCCGGTCGTCGCGAGCGCGGTGCCGGGCGCCGCCGTGCCGTACACCGACGAGACCGCGCGGGCGTTCCTCGCCGACGTGGTCACGGAGACCCGGGCCGCGGCCGGCGGCGACGTCGAGGGCGCGCTGTCGTGGCAGCAGCCGGCCGCCGCGCTGCTCGACGCGGCGGGTTCGGCCGACCTGCTCGTCGTCGGGGCGCACGGGGACGGCGCGCTGGCGAGGTTCCTGCTCGGCTCGACCACCACCGCGGTCGTGCAGCGGTCCCGCTGCCCGGTCGTCGTCATCCCAGGGGAGCGCACATGACCGACCTTTTGCGGCGCTGCGTCGAGGCCGCCACCCACGCCCCGTCCAAGCACAACGCGCAGCCGTGGCGGTTCGAGATCGCCGACGGCGTGGTCGAGCTGCACGCCGACGGCTCCCGCGCGATGCCCGTCTCCGACCCGCAAGGGCGCGAGCTGGTGATCTCGTGCGGCGCCGCGCTGTACGCCCTGCGCCTCGCCATGCGCTGCGAGGGACGCGAACCGGTCACCGCGCTCTTCCCCGAGGGGGCGGGCTTCAGCCTGCTCGCACGCGTCACGCCGGGCCGGCCCGTGTCCCCCACCGTGTCCGACATGGCGGCGTACGCCGCGATCCCCGTGCGGCACACCGACCGCGGGCCGCTCGACGCCGACGCCATGGAGCCCGGCGCGCCGTTCCTTCTGCAGGACGCCGCCGAGGCGGAGGGCGCGACGCTGCACCTGGTCGCGACGCCGGGACTACGGCAGACGCTCGCGGCGCTCATCGGCCGCGCGGACCGGGTCTGGTCGCGGGACCCGGCGTTCGAGGCGGAGCTGCGCGAGTGGTCCGACGGCATCCCGGTCGCCGCACGCGGGCCGGGCGCGACGGGGTCGTACCGCGCGGCGTACGTGCAGCGCGACTTCGACCTGACCGGTGATGTGCCGCGCGCGACGACGTACGGCGTCGACCGCCCCCTCGCCGCGGTGCTCTGGACCGACGGCGACCGGCCCGCCGACTGGCTGCGCGCGGGGATGGCGCTGGAGGCGGTGCTGCTGCGCGCGACGGTGCTGGGGGTGTCGGCGTCGTTCCTCAACCAGCCGATCGAGCTGCCCGCGATGCGCGCGAAGCTGCGCCAGGAGCTGATGCTGCCCGGCTTCCCGCAGCTCGTCCTCCGGCTCGGCGTCGGCAGCGACGGCGCGCCGACCCCGCGCCGTCCCGTCGACGAGGTCGCGACCGGCCTCTCGTAGAGGCTCGGCGAAACGGACTGGCTGGTGACCGGGCGTGACCGTTCGCGTTCCGGTGACGACCTCCGCACGTGATCGGGGTGCGGTCTGCGCTTTTTCGCCGCACGGCCCGCAACCCGGTTGCGGAGATGTCGGCGGCGCCGTCACCGCGGGTGGTCGCCTGCGGCGTCCTGCCAAGCCCTAGAAGCGGACGGTGCTCACGGCCGTGCCCTGGCAGGCGCTGACGGCGATGGAGTAGCGCTGGCGGCGGACGCCGTTCTCGATCCAGATCATGGTGTACGGCTGCCCGCTGGCGAGGTTGCGGACGATCCACGTGCCGCGGTCGGTGCCGTAGCCCGTGCGGAAGCCCTGGATGGGGTTCGCGGAGTTGTTGTCCTTCGCCGCCGACCACGCGCCGACGAAGTCGACGTTGACGGGCGCGCCGTTCTTGGTGGCCTTGCCGGCGATGTAGCCGGTACGCCCGCCCGCCGCGCAGACGAGCGGCAGCTTGATGTTGATGTTGCGGCCGTACGGGATCGGCACCTTCCAGCGCAGCGCGCCGCTGTAGCGGCGGTCGTCGACGGGGCCGGTGCCGGCCGCGCGCGGCCAGACCTCGATGATGACCTGGTTGACGATCGCCGGGATCTTGACGCTCCAGTACTGCGTGCCGGTCGTCGTGGAGCCCGTCGCGGGGACGTCGGGGTTGACCCGCAGCACCTGGCCGTACCCCTTGTGGCCGGCGCAGCCCCAGTTGTCGGCGCCGTCGCGGCCGTTGATGTGCAGCCGCTGGTCGCCGACGACGCGGATGAGGTCGAAGCCGAGCATGGCGTCGACGTACCTGCCGTCCTCGCCGCGCAGCGTTCCTGTGATCGTGCGGGTGGCGGTGGCGCACGGCGCGGCCTGGGCCGGCGCGGCGACGGTGACGGGGGTGAGGGCGACCAGGCAGGTCAGGGCCAGGCGGAGACGCATGCGTCTCTTGTCGACGCGTTGCGCGGGGTCGTTGAGCTAGTTCCGGGTGGCCCTGCGGACACGGAACGGGGCGAGGTGGGCATATCCCCGCACCGAACGCCGCGCGATCGGCGAGACGTCGTACGCCGCGTCGTCGCGCAGCGCCTGCGCGGCTTCACGGTCGACGAGGACGGTGCCGGGATGGGCGATGCCGGTGAGGCGGCTGGCGAGGTTGACGGTGGGCCCGAACACGTCGCCGAGCCGGGCGAGCACCGGCCCGTACGCCGCCCCGACACGCACCTCCCCGCCGAGCGTGTCGGCGTTCTCAGCCAGGTCCAGCGCGATGCCGACGCCGGCGCGGACGTCGTCGACCGTGAACAACACCTCGTCGCCGAGCGTCTTGACCACGCGTCCGCCGCGGCCGGTGACGAGGTGGGTGGCGTTGGCCTCGAAGCGTTCGACCAGCGCGTCCAGCGCGGCCGCGTCGAGGTTGCGCGAGGCCTCCGTGAAGCCGGCGAGGTCGGCGAAACCCACGACGACGGGCGCGTCCGGCGAGGTGTCACCGAGGAGCGTGACGAGCGTCGTCTCCGCGGCCGCGACGAGGTGCCTGCGCCAGACGAACGACAGCAGCTCCCCGACCTCCGGCACCAGCGACTCGGCCTGGTGCATCGCGGTCTCCGTGTCGACGTCACCGGCGGCCGTACGCAGCATGTACTCGCCCGCGATGGCCGCGTGCGAGACCGCGAGCCGCGACAGCGCCTGTGCCATCGACCGCGCGAGCGCGACGAGGCCGTCCTCGTCCACGACACCGTTGGCGCGCAGCGACTCCGCGGTCCGCAGGGCGGCGACGTCCTGCTCCGTGAAGAGCACCTCGTCGTACGACACCTCGGGGAAGCCCATCGCGCGCCACAGCCGCGTGGCCCGCTCGTGGGGCACCCCGGCGGCCTCGGCGGCCTGCTCGCGCGTGTACCTCGCGGGGCCGAGAATCGCCTCCGCCGTCTCCGCGAGCATCGCGTCGTGTTCGTCCCCGGCCATCGTGGGGGACCATACGCTCATGGAACGCCGCGAGATCACGCTGCACGGACACCGCGTCACCTACACGGAGGCCGGGTCCGACGGGCCTGTCGTCCTCCTCCTGCACGGCATCGCCGGGTGCGGCCACGCGTGGGACGCGGTGCTGCCGCTGCTCTCCGCCTCGGCACGCGTCATCGCGCCCGACCTGCTCGGCCACGGCGAGTCGGCCAAGCCGCGCGGCGACTACTCGCTGGGGGCGTACGCGAGCGGCGTACGCGACCTCCTGGCGGCTCTCGACGTGTCGTCCGCGACCGTCGTCGGGCACTCGCTCGGCGGTGGGGTGGCGATGCAGTTCGCGTACCAGTTCCCCGAGATGTGCGAACGCCTCGTGCTCGTCGACAGCGGCGGGCTCGGGCGCGAGGTGACGCCGTTGCTGCGCGCGGTGACCTTGCCGGGGGCGGAGGTCGTGCTGCCGGTCATCGCGCACCGGAAGGTGCTGTCGGCTCTGCGGTGGGCGGGCCGGTACACGCGGTGGGTGCCCGCGCGCCCCGCTCTCAGCGAGGTGGCACGGGGGTACGCGTCGCTGGTCGACACGCAGGCGCGGGCGGCGTTCGTGCACACGGCGCGCAGCGTCATGGACGTCGGCGGGCAGCGGGTCGACGCGAGCGACCGGCTCTACCTCGCCACCGAGCTGCCTACCTTGGTGGTCTGGGGCGGGCGGGACTCGTTCATCCCTGTCGCGCACGCGGCGCACTTCACGTCGCTGGTGCCGACGGCGCGGCTCGAGGTGTTCGAGAACTCCGGGCACTTCCCGCACGTGGACGAGCCGGTGCGGTTCGCGCGGCTGCTCGCGGACTTCCTGGAGACGACGGAGCCCGCGCACATCGACCCGGCGTCGTTGCGCGACCGCCTGCTGGCCGGGGCGTAGCGCCGCCACGGTGCGGCGTTTCGTCGACGGAACGCAGACCGTGGCACGTTGCGTGAACGAAACGCCGCACGGAAGAGGGGCGTGCGCGGCTCGCCGGGCTAGGCCCAGATGGGCTGGGGCTCCGCGCGGCGCTCGGCCAGGGGCACCGGACCGTCGAACTCGCGGATGACCTCGTACCGCGTGTTGCGCTCGACCGGCGTGAAGCCGGCGTCGCGGATGACGTCGAGCAGGTCCTCGCGCGTCATCTTGTCGGGCGTGCCGAAGCGGTCGGCGTCGTGGGTGATCTTGTACTCGACCACCGAGCCGTCGAGGTCGTCTGCCCCGAACGACAGCGACAGCTGCGCCGTCGACAGGCCGTGCATGACCCAGAAGTTCTTGAGGTGCGGCACGTTGTCGAACAGCAGCCGCGACACGGCGAACGTCTTCAGCGCCTCCGCGCCCGTCGCCATGACGGTGCGCGACTGCAGCCGGTTGCGCGGGTCGAGGTCGCGGTCGTGCTGGTACCGCAGCGGGATGAACACCACGAAGCCGCCGGTCTCGTCCTGCAGCTCGCGCAGCCGCAGCACGTGGTCGACCCGGTGCCGCGGCTCCTCGATGTGGCCGTAGAGCATGGTCGCCGGCGTACGCAGCCCCTTCGCATGGGCGAGCCGGTGGATGCGCGACCAGTCCTCCCAGTGGGTGTCGTGGTCGACGATCTGCTGGCGGATCTCCCAGTCGAATATCTCCGCGCCGCCGCCGGTGAGCGACTCGAGCCCGGCGTCGATGAGCTCGTCCAGCACATCCGAGGCGGACATGCCCGACAGCCGCTCGAAGAAGTGGATCTCGGTCGCCGTGAAGCACTTCAACGCCACCCCGGGCAGCGCCGCCTTGAGCTCGCGCAGCACCCGCGGGTAGTAGCGCCACGGCAGCGTGGGGTGCAGGCCGTTGACGATGTGCAGCTCCGTCAGCCCCTCGCCCGACATCGCGGACGCGAGGCGCACGGCCTCCTCGACGCGCATCGTGTACGCGTCCTTCTCCCCCGGCTTCCGCTGGAACGAGCAGTACGCGCACGACGCCGTGCAGACGTTCGTGAGGTTGAGGTGGCGGTTGACGTTGAACATCACGCGGTCGCCGTTGAGCCGCGTCCGCACCGAGTGGGCCAGCGACCCGAGCCACATGAGGTCGTCGCACTCGTAGAGGGCGACGCCGTCGTCGTACGACAGCCGCTCCTCGTTGGCGACCTTGCTCTCGATCTCGCGCATCAGCCCGGCGTCCATGAACGTCACGATACGGGGCCGGACATGGCGACGCCCCGCGACTCCCCTCCTGCCAGCGGTCGCGGGGCGTAGCCGTGTGCCTTACGTCGTTACTGCTGCGTACGCATCCGGCGGATGCCGACGGCGAGCGCCGTGCCGATCACCGCGACGATCGCGAGGCCCTCAGGGCCACCGGTCGAGGGCAGCGAGCCGGTGTTGCCGGGGGTCGGCGCGTTCGGTGCCGCGGCACCGGGGCGGAACCGCGCCGACTCGACGAGCGAGCCGACCTTCATGGACAGCGGCGCCGTCTGGAAGCCGCCGGTGATGGCGCCGAGGCCCGGCAGGGCGGCGGCGTCGTCGAGGGCGTAGATCGCGGGAACGGTCACCGAGCCGAGGCTGACCGACAGCGCCGTCACGGTCGCGTCGGCGGTGCCGAACGCGCCGTCCGTACCCGTTGCCGTCGTCTTCTCCATGAGCGCGATCTCCGGAGCCGGAACGACGAGGCCGGTGGCGCCGGTCACGCTGGACAGGACGTCGGAGAGCGCGGCGGAGACGGTGCCGAGCGCGGCGTTGACGTCGTCGGCGACATCGCCCACGAGGCCTGCCACGTCGAGCTCGCTGTCGCCCGTGACGGTCTCGAGGATGTCCGTACCGAGGACCTTGACGCCGCTGATGGTGCCGGTGACGTTCGCGGTCTTGGCGGAGCCGACGAGCGCCTTGGTCGAGATCTCGGCGGCGCCGACCTCGAGCAGCGGCAGGCCCTGGAGGATGCCGTCCACGATGCCGCCGAGCGCGGCGATGGCGTTGGCGAGCGCCTCGGTGAGCGGCGCGATGGCGTCCTCGGCGAGCGCGAGCGCGGCGACGGCGGCGTCGTACGCCGTGATCGCGTCGGCCAGGCCGGTGTCGCCGACGTTCAGCGCCAGGATGGTGGCCTGCACGGTCGCGTCGAGCGCCGCCCACTCCTCGGCCGTCATCGGCGAGGTGCCGATCGGGTAGTTCGCGCTGGACAGCTCGGACGTCAGCGTGGCCGCGGCCGCGGAGAGCGCGGTCGTCGCGTCGGCGACGTCGCCGTCCGCGTCGTCGACGGCCTGCTGCGCGAGGCCGATCGCCGTGTTGGCGTTGTCCATCGCGGTCTGCTGCGCGCCGTCGAGCGCGACGTTGAGGTCCTCGATGAGGCCGTTGAGCGTGTCGGCGGGAAGCTTGGTGAGGTCGAGGCCGAGGGCCGCGAGGAGGTCGGCGAGGTTCGGCAGCTCGACGTTGGAGATGCTGAGCGCCTTGCCGGCCTGCGACTGCGTCGCGCTCGTCGCCGAGCCGACGTCGAGGCCGCCGTCCAGCGTCACGGGAAGGCCGAGCACGCTGAGCGACCCGAGGGACGTCTCGAGCGCCGAGGACGAGTCGTCGGCCATGAGCGTCGCGCCCGGGCTGGTCGCGGAGAGGACTCCGAGGTCGTTGGTGTTGACGGCGCCCACGGTCTGCGGGCTGTTCGCCGCGGTCACGGTGACGGCGCCGGTCTTGACGCCGTTCAGCGTGATCGGGACGAACGTCACCGACGGAGCGGCGTTCGTCACCGTCTGAGCGGTCGCGGCGAGCGACCCGATCGAGACGCTCTGCGCCTCGACGAGGTCGGCCAACGCGCCCACCGAGAAGGTGGCGAGCGTGGCGGTGGACACGGCGCTACCTGCCGCGGTCACACCGGTGGCGGCGTTCGCCGCGGTCACGGGAAGGACTGCCGTACCAAGAACGAGGCCGGCGAGTACCGGACGGTGCAAGCGCATGACGCGCCCCCTGTCGTGATGGCCGTATGGGAGGACTTCGGGCAAGCCTTCGCGATCTGCCCGATTTGAGCCATGGCGAGATGGGGCCATTTCCGCTCTAGTCACTCCACCCCGACGGGTCAGGCGGTCGGTGCGTCCTCCACCTGCACACGGCCCTCCCAGCGCGTCGAGAGCACGACCGTCGTCCGCGTACGGGCCACGCCGGGGATGCGGCGCAGGACGGCGAGCGTGTGCTCGAGCGCGTCCACGTCGGGCACCCGCACCTTGACGACGAACGCCTCCTCCCCGGCCACGAACCAGCAGTCCTCGATGACCGGCACCTCCGCCAGCCTGGCGGCGAGGTCGTCCTGCTCGACGTCGTCGGACTGGTGGATGCCGACCAGGGCGGAGACGCCGAGGCCGAGCGCCGCGGGCGCCACCGACGCGTGGTAGCCGGTGACGATCCCTGCCGTCTCCAGGCGGCGTACGCGCTCGTGGACGGCCGGCGCGGACAGCCCCACCGTGCGCGCCAGCTCGGCGAACGTCGCTCGCGCGTTGGCCCGCAGGGCCGCGATGAGCGCCCTGTCCGTGGCGTCGACATTCGGCCGTGCGGGCGTACGGCCTGCTGATCCATCGGCACTAGGCATGGAATACCTTTGATTGTTCGGCGTTGGACTGGTAGAGTGTCGATCTGTAAGGGAACGAACGTCAAGGGGAGGGACCCCATGGTCTACCAGGACATCTTCGAGGCTCGGTTCGCCGAGCTGCGCCACGACTACCGCCACGCGAACGAGGGCCGCGGCTACCCCGGCGCCCTGCGCGCCGCGCTGCGCCGCCTCACCGCCCGCTAGGAGCGGCTCGGGGGACGCCGCCCGCGATCACCCCCGGTGACGGCACCGCCGGTCACGTCCGCAACCCGGTTGCGGGCCGTGCGGGGAAAAAGCGCAGATCGCACCCCGATCGCGAGGGGCGAGCGCCCAGGGGCACGCCCCGTCACCCCGCCGCCTCAGATGTGAAGGCGCTCCGCGATCTCCCGCCGGTCGGCAGACCCCTCCGCGAAGAGGGCGTCCGCGAGCGTGAGCACTCGCTCGAGCTCGCTGTGCAGCGCGTCGAGGACGTTCCGCGCCTCCGAGAGCCGCACGCGGAACGCGTCGTACGTCGCGAAGTCGACCGTCTCCGGGGCGTTGAGGAGCACGTCGCGCCCATCCGTGAGGCGGCGCTTGAACTCAGCCAGGAGAACGTCCACGTGGGCCTCGGGTTCGGTCATGCCCTCGGACGCTACGCCTCTCCCGCTCTCACGGGTTCGTCCCGCGCCGTCCGGTTCCGGGCGCCCGATTTGGGCGGCCGAACGACTTTTCGCACTACCCGTCACTCCTGACCGAGTCGGTCGTTGAGGCCAGTGACGCCGGAGTTGTAGGGGCTCCGGCGCGGGACTCCAGGAGGACGCCATGGAAGGCCGCGACCGGCTCATGACCCCAGGCGAGGTCGCCACCCTGTTCCGCGTCGACCCGAAGACGGTGACGCGCTGGGCCGTCGCCGGGCGGATCGGCAGCGTCCGTACGCCGGGTGGTCACCGCCGCTTCCGCGAGTCCGAGGTGCGCGCGCTGCTGCGCGGCGAGCCCCGGGCGCCCATCGCCGCGGCGGGCTAGGACTCCTCGGCGCGGCGGGCGGCCCCGAGGTCGCCCGTCCACCGGCGGTACAGGTCGTGCTCGACGCCCAGCGCGTCCAGCACCCGGCCCGCCACGAAGTCCACGAGCTGCTGCAGCTCCGTGGGCCCGGTGTAGAACGCCGGGCTCGCCGGGAGCACGACGGCCCCCGCGTCGTGCAGAGCCAGCAGCGAGACCAGGTGCCCGCGCGACAACGGCGTCTCGCGCGGCACGACGACGAGCCGGCGCCGTTCCTTCAACGTCACGTCCGCCGCCCGCTGCAACAGGTCCTTCGACAGCCCCTGCGCGATGCCGGCCACCGACGCGGTGCTCGCCGGCACGACGACCATCCCGCGCGTGACGTAGCTCCCGCTGCTCGGCCCGGCCGCGAGGTCGGCGGGACCCCAGTGGCGTACGTCCCCCTCCACCGGCCCCAGCCACGCCGCCAGGTCCTCCGCTGTGTCGTGCCAGGCGAGGCCGGTCTCGTCGAGAATCGTCAGCCGCGCGGCGCGGCTCACGATGAGGTCCACCGGCTGCTGTGCCGCGAGGAGCGCCGTGATGACGGCCTTGGCGTACGGCGTGCCGCTCGCGCCGCTCACGCCGACGACGTACGGCACCCTCATGGCGTCAGCCCCCGCCGTACGAGGTCCGCGACGGCGAAGGCGAACAGCCCGATGCCGACGTAGCCGTTGACCGTGAAGAACGCTCTGTTGACGCGCGAGAGGTCCGTGGGCTTGACGATCGCGTGCTCGTACGCGAGCGCACCCGCTGTGAGCGCGACGCCAACCCACCAGAGCACCCCGAAGCCGGCGGTGACGCCGAAGAGCACGAGCAGGACGAGCGTGACGACGTGCGTCGCGATGCTCACCCGCAGCGCCGCCGCGACGCCGAAGCGCGCGGGGAGCGAGTGGACGCCCTCGCGGCGGTCGGACTCGACGTCCTGGCAGGCGTAGATGAGGTCGAAGCCGGCGATCCACGTGCCGACCGCGAGGCCCAGCCAGATCGCGCTGAGGAACGGCGCGGACTCCGCGACGCCCTGCACCTCCGCGCGGCCGAAGCCGTTCGCGATGGCGACCCAGGCGCCGACCGGAGCGACGGCCTGCGCGAAGCCGAGGACGTAGTGGCACGCCCAGGTGAACCGCTTGGCGTACGGGTAGAGCACGAGCGGCGCCAGCGCGACCGGCGAGAGCAGCAGGCAGATCGGCGCGAGCCACCACGCCGCGAGGAAGAAGACGGCGAGCGAGACGCCCATTCCGTAGTACGCCGTACGGAGCGGCAGCGCGCCCGTGACGAGCTCGCGCTGCGCCGTACGCGGGTTGCGGGCGTCGATCTCGCGGTCGATGACGCGGTTGGCCGCCATGGCGAACGTCCGCGCCGCCACCATCGCGACCGTCACGACGAGCAGGTCGCGCCAGCCGACGTCGCCGATGCCGGTGGTGGAGAGCATCGCGGTGAGCGCGGCGATGTACGCGAACGGCAGCGCGAACACCGAGTGCTCGATGACGACCAGCCGCAGGAAGCCCTTCACGCCCCCCTGGTGCGCGATCGGCTCGGCGATCGTCGTCACAGGCCGAGCTCGTTCCAGCGGTCCGTTACGCGCGACACGATCGACGGGTCCTGCTCGATCTCCGGGGGCCAGCCGCCGTCGCGCGCGTACCCCTCGGTGGGCAGCTTGCGGGTCGCGTCGATGCCGGCCTTGCCGCCCCAGAACTGCTGGTACGCAGCATGGTCCAGGTGGTCGACAGGGCCCGTGGAGAGCAGCAGGTCGTGGGCGTAGTCGACGTTGCCGAACGCCCGCCACGCCACCTCGGAGTAGTCGTGCACGTCGCAGTCGGCGTCGACCACGACGACGAGCTTGGTGAGCGAGAGGAGGCCCGCGCCCCAGATGGCGTTCATGACCTTCTGCGCGTGCTTCGGGTAGCGCTTCTCGATGGAGACGATCGCGCAGTTGTGGAACACGCCCTCGACCGGCAGGTCGTAGTCGACGATCTCCGGCACCGTCATCCGGATCAGCGGCAGGAAGATCCGCTCGGTCGCCTTGCCGAGCCACTGGTCCTCCTGCGGAGGCCGGCCGACGACGATCGTCTGGAACAGCGGGTTCCGCCGCATCGTCATGCAGTCCACGGTCAGCGCGGGGAACGGCTCGACCGGCGTGTAGAAGCCGGTGTGGTCGCCGAACGGCCCCTCGGGCAGCCGTACGCCGGGCTCCAGCCAGCCTTCGAGGACGATCTCGGCGTTGGCGGGGACCTGCAGCGGCACCGTCTTGCAGTCGACGAGCTCGACGCGTTCGCCGCGGAGGAAGCCCGCGAACAGGTACTCGTCGATGCCCGGCAGCGGCGCGGACGCCGCGTAGGTCACGGCCGGGTCGCAGCCGAACGCGATCGCGACGGGCAGTCGCTCGCCGCGGCGTTCGGCGACGGCGTGGTGGGCGTTGGAGTCCTTGTGGATCTGCCAGTGCATGCCCACCGTGCGCTGGTCGTGGCGCTGCAGGCGGTACATGCCGACGTTGCGCGTGCCCTCGGTGGGGTGGCGCGTGTTGGTGAGGCCGAGGTTCATGAACGCGCCGCCGTCGAGCGGCCACGTGTGCAGCGCGGGCAGCTCGTACAGGTCGACCTGGTCGCCCATCCGGACGACCTCCTGGCACGGCGCGGTCTTGACCTTCTTCGGCGGTACGGCCTTCAGCGAGAGCAGCTTGCCGATGCTCTCGCGCATGCCGGAGAACCCGTGCGGCAGCTCGGGCTTGACGAGGTCGCCGATGCGTTCGCCGATCTCGTCCAGCCGGTCGACGCCGAGGGCGAGCGCCATGCGGCGTTCGGTGCCGAAGACGTTGATGGCCAGCGGCATCGACGAGCCGAGGACGTCCTCGAACACCAGCGCCGGGCCGCCCGCGCGCGTGACGCGCTGCACGATCTCGGTGACCTCGAGGTACGGGTCCACCTTGGCCCGGACACGGCGCAGGTCGCCCCCGCGGTCGAGTCGCGTGAGGAAGTCGCGGAGGTCGGCGTACGCCACGGGGGCAGTATCCCGTGCCACCGCTGGCGCGCGCGTGCCAGGGCTGTCACGGCGCGGGTCGCTCACCCGTATGGCCTGGCGTGCAACGGATTCCGATCACCTCCGCCAGCATCGCCTCCCTCGGCTACGACCCCGCCACCAGCACGCTGGAGGTGGAGTTCGAGGGCGGCGGCGTCTACCGCTACTTCGCTGTCCCGCGCGCCGTGCACGAGTCGCTGCTGAAGTCGGAGTCGATCGGGCGGACGTTCAACGTCGTCGTCCGCGGCCGCTACCCCTGGACACCGGTGTCCTGAACGCCGTGCAGCAGCGCCCCCAGCCCGGCCGCCAGCACGTGCCCGTGCGCCAGCGGGAGCCACGAGAGGACGAACGCCGTCGGCGCGCGCAGGCCGTCGTGGCGTTCGGCCGCCTCCCACGTCTCCGGCAGCGGCGCGGTCGGCGCGAGCTGGAAGAAGTGCCGGTGGTGCGTGACGTCGCCGACGCGGTAGTCGGCGGTGCCGAGCGCGCGGCGTACCTCGAACGTCTCGTAGCCGGTCTCCTCGCGGACCTCGCGCAGGACCGCGGCCTCCGGCGCCTCCCCCGGTCGTACGGTGCCGCCGGGCACCTGCACGCCGGTCTCCAGCAGGGACACGTCGCGGTGCGTGAAGACGAGCAGCCTGCCCGCGGAGACGACGTACGCGTACGCCTTCTCGACGCGGGTCACTCCGAGCGGGACACCTGCTCGTAGACCTCGCGGCCCGGCTGGAAGCGGTGCTCCGACGACTCGCTCGGGCCGGACAGGAACGTCGCGAGGTAGTAGCCCGCCGCGGCCAGGATCACCAGCGCCACGAGCAGGAACCAGCGCGGCGCGGGCGCGTCGTCGACCTCGTCGCCGGACCCGACGGCGATCGGGTCGATGAACAGCGGGCGGTCGGGCATGCGCTCGGTCATTCGGCGGCCTCCGCGGCGCAGGTGTGCTCGACGAGGTACGACGCCAGCCGGCGCAGGTCGTCGTGCTTCAGGAAGGCGTACGACGGCATCGTCGACCCCTCGTGCGCGCGCTCCGGGTGCTCCAGGTACGCGACCATCGCGTCGATCCGCGCGTCGGTGTCGGCGTCCTCGGCGGCACCGGGCACATGGTCGCCGGCGCAGGAGAGGTCGGGGCCGTAGCGGACGTCGCCGAGCATCGCCGGTCGGTCGTTCAGCGCCTCCTTGTTCGAGGACGGCGCGGGCCCGAGCGCGGCGTCGGCGTACGTGTCGCGGCGCTGCAGCGAGTGGCAGTAGACGCAGCCGTTGGCGGCGTAGATCTCGCGGCCCTTGCCGGCGCCGACGGTGTACTCGCGGGTCTCCTCGGTGCGGACGGTGTTGGTCCGCTCGGTGGCCGGCGCGACGACGGTGACGCCGTAGCCGGCGGCGACGAGCAGCGCTGGCCCGGCGATCACGGGGAACAGGCTCGGCATCGCTACTCCCCGTCGCTCGCGGTCGACGTCGAGAACACCTGCTGGAACGCCATCACCCAGGCCAGCGCGACGAGCGCCTCGCCTACGACGCGGAGCCAGAGCATCGGCTCGATCGCGTCGGCGACCTCGGCGAACGACTCGCCGCCGGTGCGGACGCCCTGCTCCAGGAGCATCCCCTGGACGTAGCCGCCGACGAGCAGCGACAGCGCGACGAGAGCGGCGCCGGCCGCGAGCAGCCAGACGGTGGAGCCGGCCACGCGGACGTTGGCGATGCGGTCGCCCGTGACGCTCGGCAGCGCGTGGAACACCCCCGCCAGCAGCAGCGCCCCCGCGACCCCGAACAGCGCCAGCTCGGCGAGCCCGTCCGCCGCGACCGAGCCGTGCAGGAGGGCGCCGGCCGTACGGCCCGCCGTCAGCATCGACGTGAGCCCCCAGAACGCCAGCAGCCCCACGCCCGCGAGGGCGAGGCGCAGGTCGGCACCGTGGGCGAGCGACGTACGCCGGGAGTACGTCGCGAGGAGCAGCACGACGACCGCGAGCAACGGCGCGCCGAGCGCGATCGACGCGGCGACGCCGACCGTCTCGAGCCACTCCTGCGCGGGGCCCGACACGAGGCGCATCGGCCCGGCGAACGGCGCGAAGAGGAACCAGCCCCAGAACGCCACCAGCGCCAGCTGGCGGCTGTGCAGCGCGGCGCGGCCGGCGTTGGGGACGACGTAGAGCGCGGCGCCGATGCCGAGCGGGATCAGCCAGAGCAGCTTCAGCCCGGAGATGCCGAACGACAGCACGATCTCGTCGTTGATGCCGCGGACGGCGGGCAGCGAGCCCGCGAGGATGACGAACGGCGCGCAGAACAGCGCCGCCACCACGAACCACAGCGACGGGTGCAGGTCGCTCGTCGTGCGGCGAGAGAGCGTACGCAGCACCGCCAGCAGCACGAGAAGCTGGCCGAGCGCGAGCAGCGCCGCGAACGGGCGCGGCATCTCGAAGCCGACGCGCCCCGTCGAGTGCCCGAGCAGGACCGCGGCGACGCTCCCGACGACGCCGATCGTCGTCACGGCGCCCGCGGCGCGGACCAGCTTGTCGAGGCTCGCGGGGGCCTTGGCGGCGCGGCGCGCGACGTCGAGGGCGACGCCGTTGCCCACCATGCCGAGGCCGCCGTAGACGAGCAGCAGGTGGGCCGCCGGGCGGATGCGGCCGAACGACGTCGACCCGCCGATCGTGAACAGGTCCGGCGACACCGTCTGCGCCGCGGCGAGCAGCATGAGCAGGCCGCCGATGGCGAGGCAGAACGTGCCGGCGACGAGGTACGTCAGCGCGGGACCGTACGGCGCCTCCCAGGCGGCGGCCTCCCGCTCCGACGCCGTCGACGCCGACGTCGTGACAGTCACAGGAGCCTCCGGGAACGCGTCGGGCGAGCGACGCAGAGGATAGTCGGCGCGCCGCGCTGGGCTGAAACCGGCGCGCCCGGCAGTGGGCCCGCGGTTACTGGTGAGTAGCGACAAACAGCGAGCACGAACTGGTGAGCCGCGACGTCGCTACTCACCAGTAACCTCCGGCGGCGCCGGGTCGGGCGCGCGACCTACACGCCCGAGTACGAGTGGAGGCCGGGGATCCAGATGTTGACGCCGTAGTACGTGAACATCAGCGCCACGAAGCCGGCGACCGCCACCCAGGCCGCGCGGGACCCGCGCCACCCGGCCGTCGCGCGCGCGTGCAGGTAGCCCGCGTAGAGCACCCACGTGATGAACGACCACGTCTCCTTGGGGTCCCAGCCCCAGTACCGCCCCCACGACGCCTCGGCCCACACCGCGCCGGCCATCACGGCAAAGGTCCAGATCGGGAAGGCAAAGGCGATCGTCCTGTAGGCGACCCGGTCCAGCGAGGCGGCGGCCGGCAGCCGCGACGCACCGCGCCCCCGGGCCTCCAGCCGCACAGCCACCAGATACAGCAGCGTCGCCACGATCCCCACCATGAACACGCCGAACGCCGTCATCGCCGCGACCACGTGGATCTTGATCCAGTACGAGTTGAGCGCGGGTACCAAAGGAGCCGCGGGCGCGTACAGCACCGACGACGCGAGCCCCAGC
This sequence comes from Frankiaceae bacterium, assembly GCA_035556555.1. Classification (GTDB taxonomy): domain Bacteria; phylum Actinomycetota; class Actinomycetes; order BP-191; family BP-191; genus BP-191. The sequence continues at coordinate 59,714 of DATMES010000059.1, read as the reverse complement.
GTCAGCACCACCGGCAGCATCACGAAGCCGCCGAGGTAGCGCACCGGCTGCCGTACCAGCAGCACGAGGAACGACGTCACGCCGATCAGGCAGACCATCGAGGAGAACTCGTACATGTTCCCCCACGGCACCCGGTCGGTCGCGAGGCCGCGCAGCACGGCGGCACCAGCGTGCAGCCCCCAGCCCACCACCGTCAGCGCCACAGCGCCACGGCCGCACCACAGCCCGAGCCGCCCGCGCCGCGACGCGGACTCGACCGACGCCACGTACGACGGCGGGAGAGCGGTGTCCGTGGCGCCACCCGCGATCGGCAAGGGCACGCGACGACCGGACGCGAACTCGACGAAGTAGCCGAGCATCGCGACGACGTACGCCACGACGGCCGCGAAGAGCAGGTTGTCGCTCGCGCTCGCCAGGCCGGCGTCGATCGGCATCAGGGTGGTCCTCCCATTCGTTCGGCGAGCCTGGCGACCTCGGGCGCGAACGCCTCGGGGTCCTGCCGGGCCAGCCCGCCGACCTCCACGAGGGTACCGGCCTCGGTCGGCGTCGCCCGCACCCAGACCCGCCGCCGCCGTACCCGCAGCGACAGCACGAGACCGGTCAGCGCCGCGACGGCCGAGCCGAGCACGAGGTACTTGCCCGGGTCCACCGTCACCTGGAAGACCGCGAAGTCCTTCACCCCGTCGAACGTCAGCGTGGCCCCGCCGGGCAGCCGTTCGATGGTCTGGCCCTCGAAGACGATGCCGTTGCTCGTCTTCGTCATCTTCGACGTGTCGAGGTCGTAGACCGACTGGGGTACGCCGCTCGACAGGCCGAGGTCGCCGGCCCAGACCTCGTACGCGAACGCCGGCAGGTGCGCCGCGGGGAACTGCGAGTACGCGAACCCCTGCCGCACCCCCAGCGTCGGCGTGAACAGACCCCGCAGCCCGATGTCCGGCAGCCCGCCGGGCAGGTCGGTGATCTTCAACGCCCCGTCGGAGGCGAGGTTCGGGTCGCCGCGCTCGGGGAGGAACGGCTGCCACTGGTCGTAGATCACGGTGCCGTCGGGCAGCGTGGCGGTGAAGTGCAGCGCGTAGCCGTGGTCGAGCAGGTAGACGCGCGCGCCGTCGACGGTGAGGGGCTCGTTCACCTTCACCGTCCGCGGCCGCACCGCGTCGTCGGGCGAGGGGCGCCACCGGACATCCGCCGCGAACGACGTCGGCGCCCCGTTGTCCAGATAGGTCGCCCGGAAGTCGTCGAGTGTGACCTCGAACGGCGGCAGGTCCTCCACCGAGTTCAGCCGGCCTGGACGGAGCTCGTCGTAGGCGGCGGGCGTGTTGACGAACGTGTCGCCCTCCACCACCAGCACCGCGCCCTGGTAGCCGTACGCCGCGCCGATCCCGATGCCGACGAGCAGCGTGAGCAGGGCCACGTGGAAGAGGAGGTTGCCGGTCTCGCGGAGGTAGCCGCGCTCGGCGGCGACGCCGCGGCCGTCGTACGAGCGCACCCGCCAGCGCCGCAGCGCCTTCGCGGCCGACGCCTCCACCTCGGCCGGCGCCGCGTCCGTCACCCAGGACCGGTAGGCGGGGAGACGCGAGAGGTGCGCGGGCGGCGCGGGCGGACGGCGTACGAGTGCCCGCGCGTGCAGCCGGATCCGCGGCGCGAGGCAGCCGACCAGCGAGATCATCAGCGCGAGGTAGATCGCCATGAACCACGGCGAGGCGTACACGTCGAACAGGTACAGCCGGTCCAGCGTCGGCGCGAGCGAGGGGTGCTCGGCGTAGTACGTCTGCACCGCGAGCAGGTCGAGGTTGCGCTGCGGCAGCAGCGAGCCGGGCACCGCGGCCAGCGCCAGCAGGAACAGCAGCAGCAGCGCCGTCCGCATCGACGTCAGCTGGCCCCAGGCGCGGCGGAGCGGCCGGACGCGGCGAGGCGAGACCTCGCGCTCCTCCGGCGACGTCGAGAGCGTGGCCGTCATACGACCGTCTCGAAGCCGCCGACCCAGACCTGCATGTACGCCACGATCCGGTCCCAGAAGCCGGTCACGAGCAGCAGGCCGATGACGACGAGCAGCCCGCCGCCGATCCGCGTCACCAGCGCGTAGTGCCGCTTGACGACCGCGAACATCGACATCGACTTCTCGAACGCCAGCCCCGCGAGGATGAACGGCAGCCCGAGACCGAGGCAGTACGCCAGCGACAGCACCGCCCCGCGGCCCGCCGTGCCGGTGGAGTACGCGAGCGAGTTGACCGCGGTCAGCGTCGGTCCGGCGCACGGCGTCCAGCCGATCCCGAACAGCACCCCGAGGAACGGCGCCCCCGCCAGCCCCGTCGCCGGCAGCTTGTGGACCTTGAACTCCCGCGAGAAGAACGGGATCCGCTGCATCGCCCCCATGAACGCCAGCCCGAGCACGATCGTCACGACGCCCAGCACGCGCGTGATGACGGTGGCGTAGTCCGCGAAGAACGAACCCGCCGCCCCGAACGCCGCCCCCGCGCTGACGAACACGACCGAGAACCCGCCCACGAACAGCAGCGCGCCGATCATCGCCCGGCGCTTCGCGCGGCCGCCGGCCTCCTCCTCGGCGAGGTCGGCGCCGGTGAGGCCGGTGATGTACGAGAGGTAGCCGGGGACCAGCGGCAGCACGCACGGCGAGAGGAACGACACCAGCCCCGCCAGCAGCGCCAGCGGCAGCGCCGCGAGCAGCGAGCCGTTGAGGACGGTGTCCTGGATGCCGTTCACGCCGGGCCCGCCTCCGCGAGCACCCGGTCCACGAGGTCGGTCAGCGGCTGCTCCTCGATGGGGCCGTAGACGTACGCCGCGATGCGCCCGCCGGGGTCGATGACGTACGTGCTGGGGATCGTCTTGGGCGCGATCTCGAAGCGTGGCAGCAGCCGGGCCGAGGGGTCGTAGAGCGAGGGGTACGTCACGTCGTACTTCGTCACGTGCATCCTCGCCGCGGTCTTCGAGGAGTCCCGGATGTTGATGCCGACGAACCGCACCCCTCGGGAACGGGTCGCGCGGGCGACGCGTTCCAGCGCGCCCTGCTCCTTCTTGCAGGGGGCGCACCAGGAGCCCCAGATGTTGACGACCGCGACGCCGCCCGCGCGCAGCGTGCCGACGTCGAGCCGTTCCCCGTCGAGCGTCTCGCCGGCGATGTCGGGACCGGGCTCGCGGTTGGCCGCGGGGACGTAGTGCACGACCCCGTCCCCTGCGACGAAACGCTGCGTACCGGACGTGGTCTCCGACCCCCCGCCGGTGCACCCGGCCACGAGCACGACCGCCGCCACCGCGCCCGGCAGTACCCGGCCCGCGAGCCGCCGCCGACCCGCGGTTACTGGTGAGTAGCGACGTCGTGGCTCACCAGTTCCCCCATACGGCGCGCCGCTACTCACCAGTAACCGCCGGGGGTGGGCCGCGGGGGTGGCGGGGCGGGGCACGGGGAGCCGGCCTTCCTGGCTGTCGGGGGCGATCACGGGGCGGGCCGCGACGCGCGGCGCGCGGGCGGCGGATGGATTCGCGGGCGCTCTGCCCAGGGACGTAGTATCGCTGGCGGCCGGGGCTCGCGCTCCGGCGTGCTCATCCACACGAGGAAGGCGCTCATGGGCAACCTGCTCCAGCGGTCGGCATGGCTCCGCGCGAGCATCGGGTCGTTCATCTTCACCGTGCTGTTCATGATCTTCTTCGCGTCCGTCCCCAGCGCGCTCCTGACCTGGTCCAACGACTGGAGCTGGGTGCTCGCGCCCAAGACGTTCGGCATCCTCGGTCTCGGCCCGCGCCTGCGCGACCTCATCGTCGTCGGTTACTACGGCGCCATCACCCCGGTCACGTTCGTCGCCTTCGCTCTCTACCAGCGCATGAACCCGGTCAACGCCGACGCTGACGAGATGAAGCGCGACGCCGGTGGCTACCGTTAGGGCGTCGACATGACCGACAACCGCGTCGAGATCTACGACGACTACGTCCTCGGCACCGTCGACCCCAACTGGCTGCAGGAGCGGGTCAAGCCGAAGCGCCACATCGCGCTGTCCCCGGAGCTGTGCATCCTCTGCCGCGCGTGCGAGGACGTCTGCCCGTGGGAGTGCATCTACATGATGTCCCCGGAGATCGTCGCCGGCGCCGAGAACAGCGAGCTGAAGACCCTGTCGGAGACGGCGGGCGCGATCTTCATCATCGACGACAACGAGTGCACCCGCTGCGGCATCTGCGTCGACCGCTGCCCGCCGGGCGCCCTGTTCTACTCGAAGATCGGCGAAGCCGCCGCTCGCCCGAAGCGATAAGGAAGGTACGACCCGACGTGGCCGACAAGGACGGGCGCAAGGCCGAGGTGCGGCAGCACCTCGAGGAGATGGTCAAGCCCAAGGACCCGCGCGACGGCGCGGTCTGGAAGTCGATCTTCCGCCCGGGCTCGATCTACCGCCCCGGCTACCGGGACACGTCGCGCGACCGCGCGCTCGCGACGATGAACAACGTCCTCTACCACCTGCACCCGGTGAAGCTGAAGCGTCACGGCCTCAAGCTCACCTACACGTACTGCCTCGGCGGGCTGTCGTTCTTCCTCTTCATCCTGCTGACGGTCACCGGCATCTACCTGATGTTCTTCTACCGGCCCTCCGCCGGCTTCGGCCAGGAGCTCGCGTACAAGGACATCCAGAACCTCTCGTCCGGCATCGCGTTCGGCCAGCTCGTACGCAACATGCACCGGTGGTCCGCGCACGCCATGGTGTTCACGGTGTTCCTGCACATGGCGCGCGTCTTCTACCACGGCGCGTACAAGGCCCCGAGAGAGTTCAACTGGGTCGTCGGCGTCATCCTGCTGCTGCTGACGCTGCTGCTGTCGTTCACCGGCTACCTGCTGCCGTGGGACCAGCTGGCCATCTGGGCCGTCGCCGTCGGCACGCAGATGATGGGCTACACCCCCGTGTTCGGCAAGGAGGTGCGGTTCGTCCTCCTCGGCGGGGTCGAGATCGGGCCTCCGACGCTTCTCCGCTGGTACGTCCTCCACGTCCTCGCGCTGCCGTTCGTGGCGGTCATCTTCATGGCCGTCCACTTCTGGCGGATCCGCAAGGACGGCGGGATCTCCGGGCCTCTGTAAGGGAGTCGACATGAGCGAAGAGATCACGCCGGATCCCGAGGTCTACGCGGCCGCCATCGCCGCGGGCGACTCGGAGCGGATGGCGCGCGCCAAGGCGAAGTCCGCCGCGGTGAAGAAGGCCCGCAAGGCCGCCGGCATCCCGTCGCCGGCCCAGCAGGCCGCCGCCGCCGCGTCAGCGCCCGCCGCCGCCGCGCCCCCCGCCGCCGCAGCCGCGACGGCCGACGCACCCGCCGCTGCCGCCCCGGCTCCGGCCGCCGCTGCCGCAGCCGCTCCTGCCGCCGCCGGCGGCGGTACGAGCACGCTCACCCGCGCCACCCCGCTGTCCCCCGCCGAGCGCCAGGCCCGCGTCGCCGCGGCCACGGCGGGCAAGGGCGGCGGCGGCCGCGGGCTGTCCGGCGAGATGACCCACCGCCTGCTGGCGATGGTCCCGCCGGAGGGCATCCAGCGCGTCGAGCGCACCCAGGACGACAAGGTCAACGTCTGGCCGCACCTGCTCCTCGAGGAGTTCGTCGCGGTGCTGGCCTGCCTGGCGTTCCTCACGGTGTTCTCGACGCTGGTCGACGCCCCGCTGCTCGACCTCGCCAATGTCAACCTCACGCCGAACCCCTCCAAGGCGCCCTGGTACTTCCTGGGCCTCCAGGAGCTGCTGAGGTACTACCACCCGATGATCGCGGGCGTGCTCATCCCCGGCATCGGGCTCGGCATCCTCATGGCGTTCCCGTACCTCGACAAGAACCCGTCGATGCGGCCCGCCAACCGCAAGTTCGCGATCATGCTGTTCACCTGGTTCATGATGTTCTCGGCCATCCTGTCGACCATCGGCTCCCTGTTCCGCGGACCCGGATACAACTTCGTGTTCCCGTGGCAAAAGGGCCTCTACTTCGAGTTCTAAGGCGGCGCAACGATGGCCAAGAAGAAGGGCATGTCCCGCCGGGACTTCTTCCGGCTGAGCATGCTCGGCGGTTCCGCGGTCGGGCTGGGCGGCTTCGCCGCCGCGAGCCTCGGCATGCTCTGGCCGAGCCTGCGCGGCGGCTTCGGCGCGAAGATCAACCTCGGCAAGGTCGACGATCTGAAGGGCGAGCTCGCCGCCATCCCGCACGGCTGGAAGTACTACGCCGAGGCGCGCACGTACCTCGTCGCGTACAAGCCGGTCGCCGGCCAGGAGGCGTTCTACAAGGGCGTCGCCGCCGAGGGCTTCCTCGCCGTCTACCAGAAGTGCGCGCACCTCGGCTGCAAGGTCCCGCAGTGCGAGACCAGCGGCTGGTTCGAGTGCCCGTGCCACGGCTCCCGCTACAACAAGGCCGGCGAGTACGAGTTCGGCCCCGCGCCGACCGGCCTGCAGCACTTCCCGATCGTCATCGACGGCGGCAACGTCATCGTCGACACGGCCGACCCCAAGGACGGCCCCCCGCGCGGCACGGACACGATCAACCAGAACCCCGAAGGCGCTCACTGCACGGGCTGACCAGGCCTGACCGATAGAAGGAGAGAGCGGAAGCACGATGAGCGACATCACCCCGCGCGGCGAGCGTGCCAAGGGCGCCGTCGTCCGGCGCCGCAAGCCGCTCTCCATCCCCATCGGCTTCCGCCCCGCGCCCTCCGACGACGAGCTCGAGACCAACATCCTCGAGCGCTGGCAGGGCTGGGGCACGCTGCTCGTCGTGTTCCTGGCGCTGTACCTGCCGATCTACTTCGTGTTCTTCGAGAACCAGCGCTCCAACGACGCCGCGCTCGAGCAGCGCGAGGAGTCGATCGAGCGCGGGGCGTTCATCTACGCGCAGGCCGAGCCCGGGGCGCACGGCTTCCAGGCCGGGTGCGCGCGCTGTCACGGGACGTTCGCCGGCGGCGGTGTCGTGCCGCAGTACAAGGCCAACGCCGACGCCGAGGCCACCGACTACCCGGTGCCCAACCTCCACGAGATCTTCAAGCGCCAGATGATCGACCAGAACAAGTCGGTCCGCGACGCGTACCGCTTCGTCTACGACACCATCGCGCAGGGCCGGCCCGGCACCCCGATGCCGACGTGGGGCCTGGGCTACGGCGGCCCGATGAACGACCAGCAGATCGAGGACGTCGTCAACTTCCTCATCTCGATCCAGGAGGGGCTGCCGGAGGAGGACGCCGCGGAGCTTGCTCTGGGCAACCAGCCGGGACCGTTCTCGCGCCTCATCGCGTTCGCCGCCGCTCACTGACCTAGGAAGGCTCGTCGTGCCCAACGTGTACGCCCTGACCGCCAACCCGGTGGTGCTGCTGGCGCAGGAGGAGGTCAAGACCAAGGGCCCGCGCGCGGTCTTCGGCACCGTCCTGATGTTCCTCATCCTCTGCGGCGGCGTGTGGATGCTGCTGCAGTCGTCGTTCGGGCCGAAGCAGGCGTACCTCGTCTCGGGCGTCGCGTTCTGGGGCTCGTGGCTGGTGCTGTCGCTGATCTGGCTGTTCGGCGTGCCCGGCTTCGAGCCGCTCGGCATCCCGCGGTCGACGCCGAAGTACTACGGCCCGCAGGGCGCCGAGCAACGCTGGGAGGTCGCCTCCCCCAACGGACCCGCGGCGCTGCAGAGTGAGTTCAAGGAGTTCGAGGAGGGGCCCGGCCGCGACGCGTTCATCGCGATCGACGACTCCGTGACGTCGGCCGCGGGCGACAAGGCCTCCGCCGAGTCCGCCGCGGCCGAGCGGATCTCCGAGGAGTACGCCGTCGAGCTCGGCGTCGGCGCCGCCGACATCACCGTGCCCAACGTCATCAAGATCACCGAGACCCGCCTCGCGCGTGACGAGGGCCGCTACAAGTACGCCCGCGTGACGTTCGGGCCCGCCGACGTCACCGCGACCGACAACGAGCCGGCCAAGGAGCTCAAGGCCAAGATCAAGCCGAAGACGATGACCCTGGTCCTCAACACCGGCTCGCTGGCCACGCCGACGTACTGGTCGATCCTGCTGTTCCTCGTGCTCTTCCTCGTGCACCTCGCCGGCCTCGTGATCTACGAGCTGCGCCGCATCCCGCAGCCGCAGGGCGCCCCGGAACGCGTCGCCGTCGGCGTCTAGACGCCACTGGCGCGAGTGCGGCGCCGAGGGGCGCAGGACAGGGCGCCGCCGGGCGGAAGTCGCGGGGACGTACGTCCGACGGTGGGAGCCCCGCGATGCGAGTCCGTTCCGTCTGCGCTGCCGCGCTGCTGGCGCTGCTCGGCGCCTCGCCCGCCGGCGCGGCCACGAAGCCGTACTGCCGGCTGCTGGTCGACGCGCGCGGCGACACGGCCCTGGCCGACACCCCCTCCCTCGACGTGCTCAGCGCCGACGTCGTCTCCGACGCGCGGCGCATCACCGCGGTCGTCCGGGTCGCGGGGTCGCCGTCGGTGTTCGGCCCGACCTCGCCCGCGGGGCACCGGTACCTCGTGCGGTTCAGCGGGCAGGGCGGGACGCTTGCGGTGTTCGTCTGGTACGTCCTGACCCCCACCGGCGGCGTCGCGAAGTACGGGCTCTACGACGACGCCGGCGAGACCGAGACCAACCTCGGCTACGCCACCGCCCGCGTCGCCGGCAACGCCGTCCACCTCACCGTGCCCGTCGACGCGCTGCGGGCGTACGGGAGGTTCACCCGCGGCGCGCGGATCACCGGCCTGACGGCGTTCGCCTTCCGGTGGGTCGGGGCGTACGCGACCCCGCAGGTGTACGCGCACGACTCGCGCGAGGCCGACCGCGCGACCGGCGGCAAGCCGTACGTCGCCGGCGCCCGCTCCTGCGTCAAGCCCGGCTAGCCGCGGCACGTCCGGTCGGCGCGCCCCCGCTTCGCAAGACGCGGGTCAGCCTCCCGAGACCAGCACGTCCGCGTCGTACGGCGGCGTCGGGTCGTCCGCGCACTCGCGCCAGCGGTCGGGCAGCACGACCCGGCGCGGCCCGTCGGTGACGCCGCGCGGGCGCGCGTCGGAGCCAGGCTCGGGCCGCCGCTCCGGGTCGAGTGACGCGAGGGCGGCGTCCACGTCCCCGACGGTCTCCGCGCGCCGGATGGCCGCCTCGGCCTCGGGCGCGTCGTAGCCTGTGAGGTACCAGCGCGCGTGCTTGCGGAAGCCGCGGACGTCGCCGAGCAGCCGTACGTGCTCGCGCATGGTCTCGGCGACCTCGCCGAGGGTCGGCGCCGGCCGCACGGGACGCCCCGCGAACGCGTCCTCGAGGTCCCGAAACAGCCACGGCCGCCCCAGGCAGCCGCGCCCCACGACGACGCCGTCGCAGCCCGTCTCGCGCACCATCCGTACGGCGTCGTCGGCGACCCACACGTCGCCGTTGCCGAGGACGGGGATGTTCAGCGCGGCCGCGAGCTTCGCGATCGCGGCCCAGTCGGCGGTGCCCGAGTAGAGCTGCTCGGCGGTGCGCGCGTGCAGCGTCACGGCGGCGGCGCCCGCGTCCTCGGCGGCACGGCCGGCGTCGAGGTAGGTCAGCGTGTCCGCGTCCACGCCCATCCGCATCTTCACCGTGACCGGCCTGCCCTCGGCGGCGCGGACGGCGGCGCGGACGACGTTGCTGAACGCGCTCGTGTGCACCGGCAGCGCGGCCCCGCCGCCCTTGCGCGTGACCTTCGGGACGGGGCAGCCCATGTTGAGGTCGACGTGGTCCACCTGCCAGACCTCGGCCATGTGCCGTACGGCGCTCGCGACCGTGACGGGGTCGACGCCGTAGAGCTGCACGCTGCGCGGCGACTCGTCGGCGTCGAACGCCGCCTGCGCCGACCCACCCTCCAGCAGCGCCCGCGCGGAGACCATCTCGCTGACGTAGAGCCCGCCGCCGTACGAGCGGCAGAGCCGGCGGAACGCCGCGTTCGTGATGCCGGCCATCGGCGCGAGGACGACGGGCGGGTCCACGGTGATCGGCCCGATGGTCAGGCCCACAGGTCCACCACCGAGTGGCCGAGGTCGGCGAGGAGGCGGCGCAGCAGCGGCAGCGAGAGGCCGACGACGTTGCCGTGGTCGCCGTCGATCGACTCCACGAACGCCGCCCCGCGCCCGTCGATCGTGAACGCCCCCGCGACGCGCAGCGGCTCGCCGCTGGCGACGTACGCGTCGATCTCGGCGTCGGTCGGCGTGCCGAAACGCACGGCCGTCTCGGCGGTCGCGGACACGCGGCGGCCGGAGCCCGTGTCGACGACGCAGTGGCCCGTCAGCAGCGCGCCGGTCGTGCCGCGCATGGCCCGCCAGCGCTCGGTCGCCTCCGCGGCGTCGCGCGGCTTGCCTGCCAGGGTGCCGTTCAGCAGCAGCATGGAGTCGCACCCGACGACGAGCGCGTCGCTCACCCGATCGGCGACGGCGAGAGCCTTGCGGACCGCGAGCTCCTCGACGTCGTCCACGTCCTCCTGTACGCCGCTGACGACGACCTCGGGGTCGAACCCCGCGTCACGCAGCAGCCGCAGCCGCGCCGGTGACGCCGAGGCCAGGACCAATCTCATCCGGGGCCCCCGCGGCAGCGTGAGCGCAGCGAGCGCTGTCGTGGGGTTTCTTTCACGAATCGATGCTCGCACGTGCGCGCCGTTTGCTTTCATCGGAGGACGGCGGCGCCGAGCGCGAGCGAGACGGCGTTGACGACGAACGACACCCCGACCAGCAGCGGCAGGTCGCGCCCAAGCCGTACGCGCAGCAGCCCGGCCTCCCAGGCCACGACGAACAGCTCCACCAGCGCGGCGGCGGCCAGCGACCCCTCCGTCAGCGGGAAGAGGAAGAGCCAGGTGAGCGGATGACTAGTGGCGTTGGCGAGCAGACCTTCCACGTACCCGCGCCGCGGCCGCACGCCGAGTCCCAGCCGCAGCGCGAGCGCGTACAGCGGCGGCTCGACGGCCAGCGTCAGGAGCAGCGCGGCGACGTAGCCGCTCATCCGTGGCGGCCCGTCGCGGAGACAGCTGGGTACGTCGCGATCGCGGCCGTGCTCGCGGCGCGCGCGCCGCTGCTCGCCTCGGTCGTCGGGCTCATGGTGCTGGGGATTCTGCACAACGTCCTCGAGCTCCGCTACGTGCTGGCCCGGTGGGCGGGGTCGTTCGCGGGCGTCTTCCGGGTCGGCGTGCTCGCGCTGGTCACGGTCATCGCCATGACCCGCCTCGTGGGCGCCCCTGGCCGGCGGGTGGAGGTCGTCGCGGGCTTCGCGATCCTGGCATTCGGCATGGCGTGGGGCGCGCGGTCGCGGCCCGTGCTCGCGGCGTTCGGCCTGCCCGCCGTCGTCGTCGCCGGCGTGATCGCGTGGACGCACCTCGACCACTACTTCGTCGCGGTGACGTACCTGCACAACCTCGTGCCGTTCGTCTTCCTCTGGGACTGGTCGCGCCGGCTGGCAGGCCGCGCGCGGACGGCGTTCCGCGCGGTGCAGGTCGCCTGGCTGCTCGTCGTGCCGGCGCTGCTGCTCACCGGCGCGCTGCCCGTGCCGTCGCTGTCGTCCCAGTCGGTGTCGTTCGCGGGGCCGATGTCGGGGCACGTCGCGACGGTCGCGCCGCCGGAGTGGCGCGGGCCGGAGGCGGCGCGGCTGCTGGCGGTGTTCGCGTTCCTCCAGGTGCTGCACTACGTGTTCTGGTGCTGGTTCCTGCCGCGCAACGGCCCCGCGCAGGCCCGCCTCCCGCGCATCGCGTGGGTCGGCGTGGCGGCGGTGGCGGCAGTTTTCGCGTTCGGCTACATGACCGCGTGGACCGGTACCAAAATCGCCTATACGTCCCTCGCGAGCTACCACGCGTACGTCGAGTACGCGGTCCTGGCGCTCGTGGTGTTCCGACCGAGAGAGGTACCCGCATGATCCCCCTCGCCGACGCCGCCCCGACGGGCGCCGGACTCGCCATCGTCGGCCTGATCCTGCTGGCGTTCCTCGCCCTCGTCGTGGGCACGGTCGTGCTCATCGTCGTGCTGCTCGTGAAGCGCAGCCGCCGCAAGAACCCGCCAGGCCCCCCGGCTCCCGGCTGGCCTACGCCCCCGGCGTAGCCGGCTTGCGGGAGAGCGCGCCGGCCGGCTCGGTGTACGTCACCGACGCGAGCCGGCGGTCGTGCCAGGTCAGCGTCGTGTAGCTCGCCAATCCGCACTGCCGCTTGTCGGGGCGGTGCGCGAGGCGGCGCCCCTCGACGAAGCGGCGCAGCACGTAGATCGGGAGCTGGTGGCTGACCGCCACGGCCTCGTGCCCGTACGCCTCGTCTCGCGCGTCGGTCACGGCCTCGAGCATGCGCTGGGCCGTCTCCGCGTAGGGCTCCCCCCACGACGGCTCGAACGGGTTGCGCAGCAGCGTGAGCGCCGCCGGGTCGGTGAACGACTTCCAGCCGCGGTCGACGGTGCGCCCCTCGAACTTGTTGCCGCTCTCGATCAGCCGGTCGTCGACGCGCGGCGTGAGGTCGAGCACCTTCGCCAGCGGCTCGGCGGTCTGCTGGGCGCGTTCGAGCGGCGAGGTGAGCAGCAGCGTGACGTCACGGCCGGTCAGCGCCGCGGCGGCCATGACCGCCATCGCCTCGCCGGTGTCCGAGAGCCGGAAGCCGGGCAGGCGGCCGTACAGCACCTTGCCTGGGTTGTGCACCTCGCCGTGCCGCAGCAGGTGGACCCGGGTGACGACGGTCACTGCGCCGCCGCGGCTCTAGCGGCATGCGGGAGGGCCTCGGCGATGCGCTCGACGGCCGCGTCGTCGTGCGCCGCGGAGAGGAACCACGCCTCGTACGCGCTCGGCGGCAGGTAGACGCCGCGGCGCAGGCACTCGTGGAAGAACGCGCCGTACCGCTTCGTGTCCGTGGTCTTCGCGGTGGCGTAGTCCACGACGGCCTGCTCCGTGAAGAAGACCGAGAACAGGCTGCCCGCGGTGTTGAGCCGGTGTGCGACGCCGGCCTCGGTGAGGGCCTGGGTCACCAGGGCCGCCACGGTCTCCGCCGTCTTGCCGACGTGCGCGTAGACGTCGTCGGTGCAGTGCCGCAGGGTCGTCAGGCCGGCGGCGACAGCGACGGGGTTACCGGAGAGCGTGCCCGCCTGGTAGACCGGGCCCGCGGGCGCGAGGTGCCCCATGACGTCGGCCCGCCCGCCGAACGCCGCCGCCGGCAGCCCCCCGCCCATCACCTTGCCGAACGTCGCGAGGTCGGGCCGTACGCCCTCCAGGCCGTACCAGCCGGTCGGGCTGACGCGGAAGCCGGTGAGGACCTCGTCGATGATCAGCAGCGCTCCGTACCGCGTGGTCAGGTCGCGGAGGGCGGCGTTGAAGCCGGGCAGCGGCGCGACGACGCCCATGTTGGCGGCGGCGGCCTCGGTGATGACGCAGGCGATGTCGTTGCCGTGCACCTCGAACGCCGCCTCGACCGCGGCGACGTCGTTGTACGGCAGCACGATCGTGTCGGCGGCGCTGGCGCCGGTGACGCCCGGCGTGTCCGGCAGCCCGAACGTCACCACGCCGCTGCCCGCGCTGGCGAGCAGCGCGTCGACGTGGCCGTGGTAGCAGCCGGCGAACTTCACGACCTTGGAGCGACCGGTGAAGCCGCGCGCGAGGCGTACCGCGGACATCGTCGCCTCGGTGCCGGAGGAGACGAGCCTGACCTGCTCGACGAAGTCCACGCGCCCGGTGATGTGCTCGGCCAGCTCGACCTCGCCGGGCGTGGGCGTGCCGAAGCTCGTGCCCTGCGTGGCGGCGCCGGCGATCGCCTCCTGCACCGCGGGGTGCCGGTGGCCGAGGATCATCGGGCCCCACGAGCAGACGAGGTCGACGTACGTCCGCCCGTCCGCGTCGGTGAGGTACGCGCCGTCGCCGGAGACCATGAACCGCGGCGCGCCGCCGACGGCGCCGAACGCGCGGACCGGCGAGTTGACCCCACCGGGGGTCACGCGCTTGGCGCGCTCGAACAGTGCCTCGGAGGCGGGGGCGTCGGCTGGGTACATCACCCTCCCATCCTCCCAGCCCGCGCCACCCCCGCCGAAACGGGGTCAGGGGCGCATTCGCGGCGGGAGGCGGAACGTCGTCTCGCCCGCCTTCACGACGTCCGGGACCACCGTGAACTGCGCCGGCTTCGTGGACGACGTGTCCGCGAACGACGCGCCGCGCTCGTAGCGCAGAGCGGGCACCGCCAGGGACGCGCCGCTCACCGTCACCTGCCCGCCCGCCGCGGGCGACCAGAACGTCCCGTCGCTGCCGAGCACCGCGACCCCGATCCGGTGTCCAGGCGCGAACCGCCAGTCCTGCGGGTACAGCTCGAACGACGCCTTGCCGTCCACCAGAGCGTGCACGCCGCGGGTCACCGGCACGGCCTCGCCCTCCGGGCCGACGTCGTACACCTTGACGACGACCTGCGCGGGCGCCGTGCCGCGCACCGTGACCGTCACGCGCGGCGCGCCGGAGAGGTGCACGGCGTACGGCAGCCGCTGGCTGAACGACCACAGCACCGCGCCGTCCTCGTGGCCCTGGCTGCCGTCGTTGGCGGGGATGTCGGTGAACGTCCCCGAACGCAGCCGCGACGTCACGGCGCGCGCGTCGCGCGGCGGCCACGCCGAGTCCGTACGCCAGCGCCCGTCGCCCTGCTGCACGACCGCGCGCGGGGCGGCGGTCACCCGGCGGAGCGCGGCGCGGTCGCCGCGGACGTACGCGTCGAACCAGTCCACGACCTCGCGCAGGTACCGCGGCCCGACGCCGCCCGGCGGCGTCACGTGCGGGAACTGCCCGACCCACGCGCGCTTCGGCCCGCGCAGCAGCGGATACAGCGCCGAGAGGTTGTCGGGCTTGGTGTTGACGTCGTTGAACCCGTGCGACCAGAGCACCGGCACCCGCGACGTCCTGGCGCGGGCGATCAGGTCGCGCTCGCGGTAGTACGCCGTGTCCGGGTCGGCGCCCGTCGTCTCGGTGAGGTTCGCGGCGTAGCAGGTCGCGTCGGTGGGCTGGGGCGAGCCGGTGCCGCCGAGGTCGTCGGCGCCGTACGACGCCGGCATGGCCCACCAGACGCCGCCGTAGTGCGCGCGGTTCATGTAGAGGCCGTGGTACAGGCTCACCAGCGGTGACTGGATCGCGACGGCCGCGAGCCCGCGCGGTCGGGTGGCGAGCGCCATGACCTGCGTCCAGCCTTCGTACGACAGCCCCCACATGCCGACGCGGCCGGTCGACCACGACTGCCGCGCCGCCCACTCGACCGCGGCCTTCACGTCGGACTGCTCGCCCTTGCCGCCGAGGTCGCTGCAGCCGTCACTGCCGCCGTAGCCGCGCAGCGCCGTCTGCACGACGGCGTAGCCGCGGTCGAGCAGCGCCTCGGCCTCCGGGCCGCGCAGGTACGCGTCCCCGTGCAGGTACGGCGACACGATGAGCGCCACCGGCAGCCGACCCGTCCGCTTCCGGAAGATCTCGGTGTGCAGCCGCGTGCCGTCGGCCGAGGCGATGTACGTCTCCTCGTACGTCGTCGCGGCCGACGCGGGGACGGGCAGCGCGGCGAGGACGAGCGCCGCGAGCGCGAGGGCGACCCTGCGCATCAGCGCATCCTCGGCGGCAGCCGGAACGCCGTCTCGGCCGCCGCCACTCGCGCCGGCGTGAGCGTCAGCTCGGGTGCGACGTCGGTACGCGCGGTGTGCAGGAACGCCGTCCGCTCCTGCCGCAGCGCGGGCACCGCCAGCGCGGCGTCGTCGACGCCGACGGTGAGGCCGGTGGCGGGGCGGGCGTTGGCGTACGGGTACGACCAGTACGTGTCGCTGCCCTGCACCGCGACGGCGATGCGATGGCCCGGCTCGAAGCGCCAGTCCTGCGGATAGAGCTCGAACGACACGCGCCCTGCCACCGCCGCGTGCACGCCGCGCGTGACGACGCGGGCCGCGCCGGTCGGGTCGACGTCGAACACCTTGACGACCACCTGCGCCGGACCGGTACCCCGCGCGGTGAGCGTCACGCGCGGCACCCCCGAGAGGTGCACGGCGTACGGCAGCGGCCTGCTCACCGACCACAGCACCTCGCCGTCGTCGGCCGGCTGGGTGCCGTCGTCGCGCGGGTCCTCGACGTACGTCCCCTCCCGCAGCCGCAGCGACGTCGCGCGGGCGTCGCGGGGCGGCCACGCGGTGTCGTTGCGCCAACGGCCGTCGCCCTCCTGCACGACCGCCTCCGGCGCGGCGGTGACGCGCTCGAGAGCCGCCGGGTCCTGGCGGACGTACGCGTCGAGCCAGTCGACGGCCTCGGCGCTGTACCGCGCGAGGACGGCCGGGTCGTTGGGGTCCTGCGGCGCGCGGTGGCCGAACTGGCCGACCCACGCGCGCTTCGGCCCGCGCAGCAGCGGATAGAGCGCGGTCATGTTGTCGGGCTTCACCGACGGGTCGCGGAAGCCGTGCGACCACAGCACCGGCACCGTCGACTGCGCGGCGCGCGCGACGAGGTCGCGCTCGCGCCAGTACGGGATCGACGGGTCGCCGACTGCGGTCATGGAGGCGTTGGTGGCATAGCAGTGCGGGCTCGTGGCCGTGCCGGTGCCGGCGTTCACGACACCCTCGGGGCCGTACGCCTGGTTCGGCGGCTTCAGGTCGAGCAGCCCGTAGCCGTTGGCGGCGGTGAGCCACCAGCCGTGCATGTAGTGGGAGCCGTTCATCCAGAAGCCGCGGTAGCCCGCCGACAGCGGCGCCTGCGCGACGACCGCCGCGAGGCCTCGCGGTTTCGTGGCGAGCGCCATGATCTGCGTCCACCCGTCGTACGAGATGCCCCACATGCCCACTCGGCCCGTGGACCACGGCCGCGACGCCGCCCACTCGACGGACGCCTTCGCGTCGGCCTGCTCGCCGTTGCCGCCGAGGTCGCCGCAGCCGCCGCTCGCGCCGAACCCGCGCAGCGTGACCTGCGCGACGGCGTAGCCGCGGTCAAGCAACGTCTGAAGCTGCGGGTAGTGCAGCTTGCCTGGCCCCCGGTCCTCGAACAGGACGCCGGTGCCGTTGTTGTACGGCGACAGCAGCAGCACGACCGGCACCTTGCCGGAGCCGGCGGGGCGGTAGACCTCGGCGTGCAGCATCGTGCCGTCGCCCGAGGGGAAGTACGCCGTCTCGTACGTCGTCGTCGCCGCGACCGACGACGGCGCGGCGGGGACCGCGAGCAGGAGGGCCGCGAGGACGCCGACGAGGCGGTGCATCAGCGCATCCTCGCCGGGAGCCGGAACGCCGTCTCGTACGCCGCGAGCTGCGCCGCCGTCAGCGTCAGCTCCGGCGCGACCGCCGCGATGCGCTGCGGGAAGAGGAACGTCGTCCGCTCGTCGCGCAGCGCGGGCACCGTCAGCGACGCACCGCTGACGGCGACGTTGCCGCCGGTCGCGACGCGGACGAAGTCGGTGCCCGGCGGGTAGTGCGAGCGCGGCCCCGACCAGAACGTGTCGCTGCCCTGCACGCCGACCGCGATGCGGTGGCCCGGCTCGAACCGCCAGTCCTGCGGGTACAGGTCGAACGACACCTTGCCGCTGACGTTCGCGTGGACGGCGCGCGTCACCATGCGGGCCTGGCCGGCCGGGTCGACGTCGTAGACCTTGACGACGACCTGCGCGGGACCGATGCCCTGCGCGGTGAGCGTCACGCGCGGGATGCCCGCGAGGTGCACGGCGTACGGCAGCGGCCTGCTGACCGACCAGACGATGTCGCCCTCGTCGGTCGGCTGCTTGCCGTCGTCGCGCGGGTCCTCGAAGTACGTCCCCGAACGCAGCCTCAGTGAGGTCGCGCGCGCGTCGCGCGGCGGCCACGCCGTGTCGGTGCGCCAGCGGCCGTCGCCCTCCTGCACGACTGCCTCGGGCTCGGCCTCGACGCGCGCGAGCGCGGCGGGGTCGCGCTTCACGTACGCGTCGAACCAGTCGATCGCCTCGCTGACGTAGCGCGCGGCGACGGCCTCGACGCCGGCGTGGTTGGGCGCGCGGTGGGTGAACTGGCCGACCCACGTCCGCTTCGGACCGCGCAGCCTCGGATACAGCACCGCGAAGTTGTCGGGCTTCACCTGGATGTCGCGGAAGCCCTGCGACCACAGCACCGGCACCCTCGACTCCGCCGCGCGCGCGACGATGTCGCGCTCCCGCCAGTACGGCAGCGACTTGTCGCCCGTCGCGGTGAACGCCGCGTTGGACGCGTAGCAGTGCGGGTTGAGAGCGGTGCCGGTGGTGGCGTTGACGAGTCCCTCGGGGCCCTGGGCCTGGTTCGGCGGCTTGAGGTCGGTCGTCCCGTAGCCGACCGTCGCCGAGATCCACCAGGCGCCCTGGTAGTGCGAGCCGTTCATCCAGAACGCGCGGTACCCGTCGGTGAGCGGCGCCTGCGCGACGACCGCCGCGAGCCCGCGCGGCTTCGTGGCGAGCGCCATGATCTGCGTCCACCCGTCGTACGAGATGCCGTACATCCCCACACGCCCGGTGGACCAGCGCTGGCTCGCGGCCCACTCCACTGCGGCCTTGGCGTCGGCCTGCTCGCCCTTGCCGCCCCAGTCGCCGCAGCCGCCGCTCGCGCTGTAGCCGCGCAGGCTGGCCTGGACGACGGCGTACCCCTGGTCGAGCAGCGTCTGAAACGGCGCGTAGTGCAGGTTGCCCGGCTGCCGGTCGTCCACCGTGACGCTGGTGCCGTTGTTGTACGGCGAGACGAGGAGCACCACGGGCGCGCGGCCCCCGCCGGCGGGCCGGAAGACCTCGGCGTGCAGCAGCGTGCCGTCCGCCGAAGGGAAGTACACCGACTCGTACGTCACGTCGGCCGCAGCCGACGGCGGCGCGGCGGGCGTGGCGAGCAAGAGAGCCGCGAGGACGGCGACCAGGCGCTTCATGCCCTGGGAGATTCGGCGTGAGGCCGCCGCGTACCTACCGGAGCGCGCGCGCGACCTCGGTGGCCCAGTACGTCAGCACGATGTCGGCACCCGCGCGGCGGATCGACGTCAGCGTCTCGAGGATCGTGCGGTCGCGGTCGAGCCAGCCGTTGGCGGCGGCGGCCTCGACCATCGCGTACTCCCCCGACACCTGGTACGCCGCCACAGGGACCCCGGACACGTCGGCGACGCGGCGGACGACGTCGAGGTACGCCATCGCCGGCTTCACCATGACCATGTCGGCGCCCTCGGCGAGGTCGAGCAGCACCTCGCGGACGGCCTCGCCGGCGTTGGCCGGGTCCTGCTGGTACGCCGCCCGGTCACCGAACTGGGGTGCGCACTCGGCCGCGTCCCGGAACGGGCCGTAGAACGCGCTGGCGTACTTCGCGCTGTACGCGAGGATCGCGACCTCGTCGAAGCCGTTGGCATCCAAGGCATCGCGGATCGCGGCGACCTGGCCGTCCATCATCCCGCTCGGCGCGACGACGGCGGACCCGGCACGAGCCTGCGCGACGGCGGCGGCGGCGTAGCGGGCGAGCGTGGCGTCGTTGTCGACGGAGCCGTCCTCGCGGAGCAGGCCGCAGTGGCCGTGGTCGGTGTACTCGTCGAGGCAGCAGTCGGTCATGAGCACCGTGCTGTCGCCCAGCTCGGAGACGAGGTCGCGCAGCGCCACCTGGACGATGCCGTCGGGGTCGTCGGCGGCCGAGCCGCGCGCATCCTTGACCGCGGGGATGCCGAAGAGGATCAGCCCGCCGACGCCGGCCTCGACCGCCTCGACGGCGGCCTTCCGCAGCGAGTCGCGGGTGTGCTGGACGACACCCGGCATCGACGCGACGGGCGCGGGGTCGGCGATGCCCTCCTTGACGAACAGCGGCAGCACGAGGTCGCTCGGGTGCAGCCGCGTCTCGGCGGCGAGCCTGCGGAGAGCGGGCGTACGGCGCAGCCGCCGCGGCCTCGACACGGGGAACGGCGGCGGCGTCGTCATCGCTTCGTCCGCGCCTTGGCCTTGGCAGGGGCGGCCTTGGCAGGGGCGGCCTTGGCAGGAGCCTTCTTGGCCGGCGCCTTCTTGACGGGCACGGCCTTCGCAACGGGCTTCTTCGCGGGCGCCTTGCGGGCAGGCTTCGCGGCGGCCTCGAGCGCGGCCGTACGGCCCGCCACCACGAAGTCGCCGAGCGCCTTGGTGACGGCCGCGACGGTCGCCACCTTGGACTCGACGTCGACGCGCAGGCCCGCCTCGCGCGCGGCGGCGGCGGTCTGCGGGCCGATGGCCGCGACGAGCGTCCGCTCGTGCGGCTTGCCGCAGAGCGCGACGAGGTTCTTGACGGTCGAGGACGACGTGAAGACGACGGCGTCGACGTCGCCGTTGCGGACGGCGGCCTTGACCTCGTCGGCCGGCGGCTGCGCGCGGACGGTGCGGTACGCCGTGACCTCGTCGACCGCCCAGCCCTTCGCCTTCACAGCCGCGACGAGCGTCTCGGTCGCGATGTCGGCGCGCGGCAGCAGGACGCGATCGAGGAAGTCGAGCTGCGGGTCGTACGGCGGCCAGACCTTGCCCAGCTCCTCCGACGACATCGCGGCGTCGGGCACGAGGTCGGCCCGGAGTCCCCACTCCCGCAACGCTTCCACGGTTGCGTCGCCCACGGCGGCGATCCTCACGCCGGCCAGCGCGCGGGGGTCGAGACCCACGGACTCCAGCCCCTCGCGGACGGCGCGGACGGCGTTGACCGAGGTGAACGCCACCCACTGGTACCGCCCCTGCACCAGCCCGCTGACGGCGCGGCGCATCGGCTCGGGGTTGCGCGGCGGCTCGATGGCGATGGTCGGGACCTCGAGCGGCGAGCCGCCGAGCGCGCGGACCTCGTACGACAGCGTCCCCGCCTGCTGACGGGTCCGCGGGACGAGCACGGTCATGCCGAACAGCGGGCGGGACTCGTACCAGTTGAGCTTGTCGCGCAGCTTGACGACCTCGCCGATGACGGTGACGGCGGGCGCCTTCATGCCGGCGGCGTTGGCCGTCTCCTCGATGGTGTTGAGGTCGGCGACGACGGTGCGCTGCCGCGCGGTGGTGCCCCACTGCGTCATCGCGACGGGGGTGTCGCCGGCCTTGCCGTGCTCGATGAGCTTGGCGGCGATCTTGCCGATCTTCTCGACGCCCATGAGGAGCACGACGGTGCCGGGGCCGGTCGCGAGCGCGCGCCAGTCGACGGTGCTGTCGGGCGCGCTCGGGTCGACGTGACCGGAGACGACGGCGAAGTCCTGCGTACGGCCCCTGTGTGTGACGGGGACGCCGGCGTACGCAGGCACGGCCACCGCCGACGTCACGCCCGGCACGACCTCCCAGGGGATGCGCGCCTTGACGCAGGCCTCGGCCTCCTCGCCGCCGCGGCCGAAGACGAACGGGTCGCCGCCCTTGAGGCGTACGACGTGCTTGCCGTCCTTGGCGTGCGCGACGAGCAGGGCGTTGATGTCGGCCTGGGTCATGCCCTCGCCGTGCGGCGCCTTGCCTGCGTCGATGACCTCGACGTCGGTCCTGCAGTACGCCAGCAGCGCGAGCGGCGCGAGGCGGTCGATGACGACCACGTCGGCGTGCTCGAGCAGCTCACGGCCGCGCAGCGTCAGCAGGCCCGGGTCACCGGGACCCGCACCGACCAGCGCGACCGACCCCTTCGGCTTGCGGGCGCTCATGGGCGCTCCCCCATCAGTTCCGCGGCGCCGTCGTCGAGCAGGATCGCCGCGAGCCGGCGCCCCAGCTCCTCCGGCTCCGTCATGGGTCCGGTCAGGCTCTGCCGCAGGACGTCGGAGCCGTCCGGGGCGCAGGCCGCGGCCCGCAGGTAGATCTCGTCGTCGGCCAGGTCTGCCAGCGCGCCGACCGGCGCGGTGCAGCCGGCCTCCAGCGCGCGGAGCAGCGCCCGCTCGGCGGTGACGCAGGCGCGGGTGTCGGGGTCGTCCAGGGCTCGCAGCAGGTCGGCGACCGGCGACCCCGCGACGCACTCGACCGCGAGCGCGCCCTGGCCGGGCGCCGGGAGCAGCTGGATCGGGTCGAGCACCTCGCTCACAGCGTCGAGCCGGTCGAGCCGGGCCAGTCCGGCGCGGGCGAGGACGACCGCGTCGACCTCGCCGTCGATGGCCTTCTTGAGGCGGGTGTCGACGTTGCCGCGGATCGGGACGACCTCGATGCCCAGGCCCAGCGCGAGCAGCTGCGCGGCGCGTCGCGGCGAGCCCGTACCGACGCGGGCGCCGGTCGGCAGCTCGCCGAGCGTCAGCCCGGCGGGCGAGCAGAGCACGTCGCGCGGGTCCTCGCGCGTCGGGATCGCGGCGACCACCAACCCCTCGGCGGGCTCGGTCGGGAGGTCCTTGAGCGAGTGCACCGCGAGGTCGACCTCGCCGGCGAGCAGCGCGTCGCGCAGCGCGGAGACGAAGACGCCCGTACCGCCGATCTGCGTGATCGCGCCGGGGTCGGTGTCGCCGCGCGTGGTGATCTCGACCAGCTCGACGTCCTGGCCCGTGGTGGCGATGAGCGTGGCCGCGACGCCGCCGCTCTGCGCCATCGCGAGCGCGCTCCTCCTCGTGCCCAGGCGCAGCGTCACGGCGTCACCTCGTCGGGCACGATGACGGCCTCGGCGACCTGCGGATCGAGCATGAACAGCTCGCGCAGCGCCTCGGCGTACTGGTCGCCGCCGGGCGACTCGGCCAGCTCCTTCACGCGCACCGTCGGGGCGTGCAGGAGCTTGTCGACGACGCGGCGTACGGCGGTCTCGACCTCCGTACGCGAGCGCGCGTCGAGGTCGGGGACGCGGGCGGTGAGGCGTTCGAGCTCACCGGCGATGAGGGCGTCGGCCTTGGCGCGCAGGGCGACCACCGTCGGCGCGACCCGCATCGAACGCTGCCACGCGAGGAACGCCATGACCTCCTCGGCCACGATGTCGCGCGCGTCGTCGAGGTCGGCGCCGGTCTCCTCGGTGTCGAGGACGGCGCGCAGCGCGTCGAGGTCGGCGAGGCGTACGCCGGGTATCTCGCGGACGGCGGGATCGACGTCGCGGGGCAGCGCGAGGTCGAGCAGGAAGAGCGGGCGGCCTTCACGCTGCTCGACGGCGCGGCGTACGGCATCGGCCTCGATCACCAGGCCGGAGGCGCCGGTCGAGGAGATCACGAGGTCGGCGCCGGCCATGGCGGCAGCGAGGTCGTCGAGGCCGATCCCACGGCCGTCCAGCGTGCCGGCCAGGGCGGCGGCGCGGTCGGCGGTGCGGTTGGCGACGACGAGGTCGGTGACGCCCTCGCGGCGCAGCGTCGTACCGGCCAGCGCGCCCATCGAGCCCGCGCCGACGATGAGCGCCTTGGTGTCGGGGCCGAGGGGGCCGAGGGTGGCCTGCGCGACGCGCAGCCCGATCCCGACGAGCGAGGCGCCGGCGCGGCCGATGGCGGTCTCCGTACGGACCCGCTTGCCGACGCGCAGCGAGTGGCGGAACAGCTCGCCGAGCACCCGCGAGACGCTGCCCTCGTCCTGCGCGACCTTGAACGCGCCGCGGACCTGGCCGAGGATCTGCCCCTCGCCGACGACCATCGAGTCGAGCCCGGACGCGACCGCGAACAGGTGCTGGACCGCGCGCTCCTCGTAGTGGACGTAGAGGTGGTCGGATAGGTCCTCGAGGGGAACGCCGGACAGCCGCGACAGCAGGTCGCTGACCTCCTGGACACCGCCGTGGAAACGGGTGACGTGCGCGTAGACCTCGACGCGGTTGCACGTGGAGAGGACGGCGGACTCGACGACGTGCAGCCCGGCCTGGAGGTCGTTCAGTGCCTTGGCCACGTGGTCGGCGGGGATCGCGACGCGTTCGAGCAGGTCGACAGGGGCGGTCTTGTGGGAGAGGCCGACGACGAGGACGCTCACGACTCCACCGCCGTTCGCAGGCGCGACATCGCGGCCTTGCGCTGCTCGTGGAACGACAGGATCTGCAGCTCGATCGACAGGTCCACCTTGCGGAGGTCGACGCCCGCGGGGACGTTGATGACGACGGGGGCGAAGTTGAGGATGCTCGTCACGCCGGCCGCCACCAGACGGTCGCACACGTCCTGCGCGGCGTGCGCGGGAGTGGCGATGACGCCGATGGAGACCTTCGACTCGCGGACGATCGCGTCGAGGTCGTCCATGTGGCTGACGTTGACCCCGGCGAGCTCCTCGCCGACTCGCCGGCGGTCCGCGTCGACGAGGGCGGCGATGCGGAAGCCGCGTTCGGCGAACCCACCATAGTTGGCGAGCGCGTGGCCCAGGTTGCCGATGCCGACGATGACGACGGCCCAGTCCTGCGTGAGGCCGAGCTCGCGGGAGATCTGGTGGACGAGGTAGTTGACGTCGTAGCCGACGCCGCGGGTGCCGTACGAGCCGAGGTGGGAGAGGTCCTTGCGCACCTTGGCGGAGTTGACGCCCGCCGCGAGAGCGAGGGCGTCGGAGGAGACCGTCTCGGAGCCGCCGTCGGCCAGGCCGGCCAGCGCGCGGAGGTAGACGGGCAGCCGGGCGACCGTGGCCTCGGGTATGCCGCGCGAGCTTTTCACGCCCCGCCCCAGGCTCGCGTACGCACGGATCTCCCTCGCGCGAGCCTTGGTCCCGGCCACACTCCGAGTCCGGGCCGCTCGCTTGTGCCATTGAGAATACGCCTTGTGAACGCCTGCACAAAGTCGGGCGTACGCACGCCAGGGGCCGTCGGCGAGGTGTTGTGCCGACGGCCCCTGGTGGGTGCGTTCCCGCTTACGGCAGCCCGGGCGTGCCGGGGTCGGGGGTCCACGTGACGTCGGCGGGCGCGCCGCCGCTGCCGGTGCCCACGGTGACGCGCAGCGAGTCCGTGCCGACCGTGACGCAGAGCGACGCGGGCACGGCACCGGTCGAACTGCGGCGTATGTCGATCAGCGGGGCGTCGTTGTGGAAGACCTGGACGGTGCACGGAGACATGTCCGTCGAGCTCGTCGTGACAGACGGGAGGAGCCCCTCTGCACCGGCGACGCGCACCGTCAGCCTGCCGCCGACCGCGGCCACCGACTCCGCACGGACGCAGATCGCCACCTCGTTCTCTGCGACCGGACGCTGGTGGACTAACACCCGCCCGGCGTCACTCGCCACATCGAGGTACGCGTTGTTGCTCGGACGAGACTGGCACTCGCCAGACGGGATGGTGCCTGCGGGGACCGGCGCCAGCGGGTGCGGGCCAGGCGGATCGGCGACGAACGTCACCGGCGCGGGTGACACACCAATGCCCGAAGGCACGACGAACCGCGTCTGGACAGGACCGACTCCGACGCAGACCCAGGTGCCTTGCGCGCCGCTGTAGGCGTCGAGGAGGTACGGCAGAAACGTCGTGGGATCCGCGGGATCGCCGACAGCGCCGGAGAGCAGCGGATGCGGCGTCGGAACGCCGTTACCCGGCGTCGCCGTGCACGCGTTCGACGCCGAGTCGACCGTCGGCCGCCCGCCGATGCCGGTTGGCGCCGTGACGACGAACTTCCCGCCCGTACGAACCGCCGACCCGTCGGCACGGACGCAGACCCAGAGCGTCTGCGAGTCGGGCTGGCGCGAGAGGACACGGACGCGCGTGTCGTCCGCGGCGATGACGTCGGCGATCAAAGTGCCCCCGGCGCAGTCATCGGACGCGAACGTCGGAGAGGGCGTGCTGACCGCCGGCGCGGACGCGGGCGTGATCTCGACGTACCCGTCACCCAGGTTCACGCCGGTGGCGAACACCGCGTCGGGCGGACCGAAGCTTGAACCGCCGCCACCGGCACCGCCGCCGTTGCATGTCGCGTCACCCCCGCCGCCCCCGTAGTACCCGCCGCCTCCACCGCCGCCCGTCCCGCCGGAGCCGGGCACGGGGACCGCGCCGCCACCACCCGAACCGAACTCGCCGTCGCCCGGGTAGTCGACGAGCTGACAGCGGGATCCGATCAACACACGACCAGCGGAACCGCCGTGGGTTCGGCTGCCACCGTCCCCGCCGTACAGCACGGCTCCTGTCTGTCGGTCTACGCCGAAGGCGCCACGCGTGCCAATGAATCCGCCTGACCCTCCGGCCGCGCCATCCAGATGGCCGGCACCGCCGCCGGCACCCGCGACGACGATCCGGTCGTTGAGCGTCGCGGCACCGGTACGGATATCCGAAGCTCCTCCTCCGTTCCGGCGGTAGCGTGCGAGGCCACCGCCGTTGTACCCGTTAGCGCATCCCGCGTTCACGGTGAGGACCGTGCCGGGGGCGACGTTGATCCGCGCCGCCACGGTTCCTCCGAGGCCTGCCGTCTCGTTAGTGCCGCCTGACGCGCCGGCGAGGAGCACGTCGAGCGCGACGACAGCCGGCGGCACGACGTACGACTCTGCCACACCGACGCAGTCGAATCGGGTCGTCGTGGCTGCCATCGATGGCGGTGCGGTCGCCGCCACTCCCACCGCGGTTCCCGCGGCTATCACGGACAACGAGACCATCCATCGGCCAATCCGGCGCAGAGCATGCAGGGACGAACTGGACAAGAACCCAACCCCCTCGAGAGACGCGCGCAGCGCGAAACCGGCGCACAACATGCGCGCCGACGAAGGGCGCAGGGTAGCGGAGCAGCTGGGTGCGATCAATGGGGGTTCAGCGGGCGAGGGCGCGGCGCAGGCGACCTTCGTCGACTGTCCAGTAGCCGTGCTCCTTGCCATCGACGAGGACGACGGGGATGCGGTCGGCGTACTCCTCGTACAGCGCGTCTTCGGTCGTCACGTCGCGCTCCTCCCACGCCACGCCGAGATCCGTCGCGACCCGCACGACCAAGGCGCGCGCGTCATCGCACAGGTGGCAGCCCGGCTTGCCCAGCAGGGTGACGAGGTGGTCCGGCACGCGAGCAGTCTCCCCCGGAAACGCCGAAGGCGCCCCGGCCGTGATGGCCGGAGACGCCTTCGGGTCGTACGGAGTTGCCTAGCGGGTTACGTCCCAGCCGTTCGGGGCCGGGTCGAGCGTGCCGACCGCGTAGATGCCGGACAGGCTCGGGATCACGATCTCCTCGTCGCTGGCACCCGCCTTGTTCGTCACCTTGATGACGACCGTGGAGATCTTGTAACGGTCGATCGGAACGCCGGTGCGGTACGCCTGACCCTTCACCCGCGGGATGGCCGCGCCGTTCGCCGCGATGGCATTCGACGTGCTGTACCCGAGGGTGTTGAACGTCGTGCTGTTCGCGAACTTCCGCAGCGCGCCGCGGGCGACGACGGCGTAGCCGCCGGACGCCAGCTTGAGCACCGTGCCGTCACGGTAGCCACGCAGCCACGTGTCGATCGCGATCTTCGAGTCCGACGAGTTGGCCGGGTAGACCTGGGTCGACGGAACCAGCGTGCGCAGCGCGCCGCTGTTCGCCAGCTGGCGACGGACCGTCGCGCCCTGGGCATTCGTGACGAGCTGGTAGATCCGGCCGTCCGTGTACTTGATCCACGTGCCGGCGGCGTGCGCCGCACCCGTGATCCGGGTGCCCGTCGGCATGGCCTTGAGCTCGGTCGACGTCGGTGCGTACGCCCGCGCCGTCGAGATCCTCCAAGCGGCCAGCTGGGTCGTGCTGACCGGTCGCTTGGTGCCGTTGTGCATGTAGTAGTAGCCGCTGGTCGCCCTCAGGATCGCGCCGTTGCGGTACCCGAGGTTCGTCAGGCGCGGGATCGCGTTGACGAGCGTGGTCGGGACCTTGATGACCGACGCGTCGGTGATCATCCAGCTGCGGCGCGCGTTGACCGAGATGAACTGGCGACGGCGGATGGTGCCGCCGGGGCCGTCCACGATCATCGAGCCCGGATCGCTGTCGGTCACCTTGAGGACGGTGCCGACCGGGTACTTGGTCGTACCCGCGGCCTTGACCACCGGGAACTGCATCTGGCGGAACGGCTGCTCCGTCGTGGTCCGCAGGTCGCACTTCGTCGGCGGAACGGCGGTGTGGTTGTTCGCGCCGGTCAGCGCCTTGAGGTTGATCGACATGTGCGACACCAGGCAGCCGCCGCCGGCCGGGGCGTTGTTGGCCGCCCACTGCGCGGCGTCGGTGCCGTAGGCGTCGGCGCCGATGTGCAGCGTGTCGCCGTCCATGACGGTGGACGTCTTGGCGAACGTCCCCGCGCCGCGGATGGCGCTGTTGACGAACTGCACGTTGAGGATCTTCGGCGCCTTGTAGACGGTGATCGTGTCGCTGACCTCGGGCGTCAGGCGACCGAAGTCGTCCTTGCCGGAGAGGTACAGCGTGTGCGTGCCCTCGGTGATGACACCGGAGGCCGGGTAGACCGTCGGGATGCCCTCGGTGTACTCCGAGTCCGCCGGCGTCGCCGTCCGCGCGGTCTCGGAGAGCCTCCAGCGGCTGACCGCCGCCGTGCCGGCCGCACCGGTGTTGACCTTGTCGGCCGAGCAGTAGCCGGGGTTGGCCGGCGTCGGGCACGTCAGGTCGATCGTGACGGACGGCGCCGGGTAGATCGGCACGTTCGTCGTCTGCGTGCTCGGGTTGGCACCGGCCGCGGCCGGGTCCTTGATACCGCTGTCGGCCGCTCCGGTCGCGAGCCGGACGACACCCTCTACCGCGGAGTCGATCGAGCCCTGGGCGAACGTCAGCACCACGCGCTTGTTCGAGTCCTCGAACGCCGGCGCCGCCGTCTGCGTCTTCGCGGTGCCCGCCGGCTGTTCGACGACGAAGTCGCTCGACGTGACCGTTGCCGGGTCGACAGCCTCGGAGAGGAACACGGTCACCTTGTCGTTGGCCGCGTCGTCGACCGGGCAGTTGCCGTTGGTCCCCGCCGCGGACGAGGCACAGGCCCCGAGGAGCGCCGGGCCGGCCTTGTCCGTCACCACGACGCCGTTGTCGGCGGGCGAGGCGGCGGGCGGGTCGGCCATGTCGGTGGTGCCGCCGAAGAACGTGAGCTTCGGCTTGACCCCGGTGTCGCCCTGGCGCGGCGCGATGTTCTCGAGCCGGATCGCCAG
Organism: Frankiaceae bacterium; assembly: GCA_035556555.1. Taxonomy (GTDB): domain Bacteria; phylum Actinomycetota; class Actinomycetes; order BP-191; family BP-191; genus BP-191. Next base: position 30,941 of record DATMES010000059.1, on the reverse strand, counting down.
GTCCTTGTCGCTCAGAACGGCCAGCGACAGGATCGTGTACGACGGGTCGGAGACCGAGAACAGCGCGTTCGCAATCGACGGCGTCGACAGCGTCTCGCTGAACTTCACGCGGATCTCGTCGAGCCGGCCGTCGCTGTTGATGTCAGCGGTGGTCCGCTCGATGATCGCCGGGCCCGCACCGTCCGCGGCCGTGCCGGAGAACGACGCCAGGCCGTTGCCCGCACTGTCGTTGATCGGGCAGTTCGGCGTCGTGGCACCCACCGGGCTCACTGGCTTCATGCAGTCGGGCGCGGTCGCGCCGATGGCGTAGCTCGGGGTGGCGTTGGTGGCGGAGTACGCGACCGCCGGGGTGGCGTTCGTGTCCGGGCTGGCACCCGGCGCGAGCTTGAGCGACACGGTGTCGCTCGCCGTGGCGCCGGCCGGGACCGGGCTGGGCTCGTTGCGGTTGACGTTGCCGGGCTGGCCCGCCGGGCAGGACGCCGCGCTCGGCACGGTGTTGAAGCCGGCCGGCTTGTAGTTGGCGTCGCCGTAGCCCGTCACGGAGTACCCGCAGGGGTTCCCCTCGGCGTGGACGATCGCCTCGCTGTACTTCACGTGCACCTGGTCGATCTTGCCGTCGGCGTTGGAGTCCTTCGTCGTCATCGCGACGGGGACCGCGGCGGCGCGGTCGACGCTGGTGAGGCTGAACGCGTCGATCGCCGAGTTGGTGGCGGTCTTGAGGCGGGTCGAGCCGTTGCCGTCGTTCTTGAGCTCGACGACCGGGAGCGCGCCGGTCGACCAGTCGGCCCGGGCCGCGGACGGCAGCGTGAACGTGAGGTGGACGATGTCACTGGCGCTGCCGGCGGTGGCGGTCGCGACGACCGTGGTGCCGGCCCAGGTGACCTCGAACAGCCCCTCGTTCGACGCGTCCGCGATGGTGGACGTGTTGAGCGGGGCGGTGAACTCGACGTCGATGGCGTCGAGGACGCCGTCACGGCCCGTGTTGTAGACCGGGGTGCCTACGTTCCCGGAGTCGATCGTGCGCGCCTGGAAGGCGAGGACGCTCGGCGCCGAGATCGGGAAGTTCGTCGGGTTCAGCAGGGCGTTCTGGTTCTTGTCGGTGACGCCGGTCGCCGTGACGAGGTAGCCCGTCTGCGGCAGTTCAGTGTCCTTGGCGCATTCGCCGAGCTCGTCACACGGGTCGCCCAGCGTGATGGACGCGATGCGCGCGTCGTCGGACCAACTGACGGTGGGAGCCTGACCCCAGTTGGCGCACGGGACGTACCCGTCGATGGTGACGGTGTCGCAGGCGGCCTTCTGCGGGTCCTTGACCTTGAGGTTGGTGTTGACGTTGCCGCTCGTGATGTCGGCAGTGTCCATCGGGTCGTCGAACTCGACGCGGTAGACCTCGCCCTCGTCGGCGTTGCCGTCGCCGTTGCCGTCGATCAGCGAGATGCGGACGAAGCTCGGCGCGATGGTGTCCTTGAGGACCGGCGCGGTCGCCTTGGGCGCCATGGCATTGCCGGCCGCGTCGACGAGGCGGGCCTGCGAGCGGACCAGCTCGTTCTGCGGGAAGAGCGTGTTGTTGGAGACGTCGACGTTGGTGATCAGCGTCGTGCCGGCACCACCGGGGGTGTACGACGTGGCGCTGCGCTTCTCCGTGCCGACGTGGCCTTCGACGACGGTGTACTCGACCGGGTTGGAGCCGGCGACCGGACGGACGTGCTCCGGCTTGGCGAGCTGCTCGACCGGCGTGCGCTTGGTCCAGGCGTGCTCGCCGGCGTCGTTGCCGGAACCGATGGTCCCGCGGACCGCGATGGCGTTGGGCGTCGAGGCGGCGTTGACCGGGTCCATCGACACGGAGTACGTGAGCGACGGGGCGGTGACGTCGTTGCCGCGGGGAACGTGCACGCCGCAGGTGGGCGTCGTGACGTTCTGGTCGCAGTTCGGCGTGTTGTTGAGCGCCGTCGCGACGGTGTTGCCCATGAGGTCCCACTGGACGGCGACGACGTCGTCGCTGACCTGGTTGTTCAGCGCGCGAGAGCCGGGGGTGCTGGCGTCGCGGCCGGTGCCGTTGCCGATGGAGAGCGTGGTCGGGCTCTCGGACGAGCCGCTGATGCCGCTCACGTCGTACAGCGCCGGCAGCGTCGAGTTGCCGTTCGGCTTGACGAGGAGGGCCGCGTCGGAGAGGTCGCCGGGGGCGTTGAAGAAGCCCAGCTGCTCACCGGTCTCGGCAGCGGTCGAGCGGAAGACCTTGTAGGAGTCGTCGCCGCACGCACCCTCGGCCGCGCCGGCCGGGCAGGTGTCGAGCGGCGGGCGGCTGACGGCCTCGAAGTTCGTGAGCGGGATCGCGGCGGGCGCCTGCGAGTCCAGCAGGATGTCCGCGAGGGTCACCGTGGCGGACGGGAACGTGCCGGACGTCGTGTCGACGCCGTTCGCCGGGACCGCGAACTTCACGATGCGCTCGTCGGAGATGTTCGCCGAGGGGTGCACGGTCAGCAGGTACGAGTCCTCGCCGGTGGCCTTGCTCTGGTCGGCGTTGACGGTGACGACGACGGCGCCGTTGCTGAAGCCGATGTCGTACCGCGGGAGGGAGACGGGGCCGGCCTCGTAGTCGGCGACGTCGAGGTGGTCGTCGTCGTTGAGGTCCTTGTAGAGCGCGAAGCCGTCGGTCGCGTCGAAGTCGTCGTAGATCGAGAACGGCCCGCCCTGGGTGACGGAGACGGACACCTTCTCGAGCGTGGTCGACGACGCGGCGTCGATCGCGACGATCGCGGTGTTCCCGTTGATGCCGCGGGCTACGTCGCCGCGGAAGCCCGCGCGCGGGCCGATACGCAGCGCGCCCTGGGTGGTGGCGATGTCCGCCTGACGGACCCCGTCGGCGGCGTCGGCCGCCGTGACCAGGGGGCCACCCACGACCAGAAGCGGTAGCGCCGCCGTGATGGCGACGAACCGGGAACGGACACGAGACGACATGAGCTCTCCTCGCCAGCCTGGCTGGGCTTGGCTAGACAGGGGTTACGTGAATTGTGTTCCAGTGGTGCTGGGTCCGCCCCTGAAAACGGCCTACCTAGCCTGGCTTCGACGCGGTCAGGACGTCTCCTGCCGTGCGTCTGGGCGCTGACGATCGTGGTAGCCGAGCGTGGGACGTTGCTTCCTACGACGGTAAGCGGCGATCCGTCCGATTCGTTCCCGGGTAACGGCATTGTCGCCGGAAGGTTTGCCGCGCGCCTTGCCGCTATGCCCTGTTCGCGCCACTCTGGGCGTCACGCGCCCGCCTCAGCGCGCGAGAGAACGGGGGAGGCCGCCATGGCCCACGACGTCGCGTTCGACGAGCTCTACGCCCGCTACCGGGCACGCCTGCGCCGCTTCGCGATCGCGGCGTACGGCAGGGCCGACGCCGACGACATCGTGCAGGAGGCGATGCTGCGGGCGTACGCCTCCTTCGCCCGCTACGACCGCGAGCGCGACGCCTGGGGGTGGCTCACGGCGATCGTCCGCAACGTCGCCCGCGACCGTGCCGCGCGCCCGCATCCGGTGCCTGTGCCCGACGTCGGGGGCGCGTCGGCCGACGCCTGCGCCGACGTCGCCGAACGCCACCTGGTCCGTACGGCGCTCGGCCGGCTGTCCGAGTCGGACCGCGACGTGCTGGTGCTGCGGGAGTGCGAGGACCTGACGTTCCTCGAGTTGTCGGCGCTGTTCGGCCGGAGCGAGAACACGCTGCGCCAGCAGGTGTTCCGGGCGCGGCGCCGGCTGGCGGCGGCGTACACCGCACTGGGCGGCAGGGCCTGCGGCGTGCTGTGGTGGCTGCGCCGCTGGCCCGAGCCGGTCGCGGCGGCGGTCGTCGCGGGCGCGGTGCTGGCGCAGGCGCCCGCGCCGCCGGCGGCACCGGCCGTACGGCAGGAGGTGGCCGCCGGCCCGGCGGTGCGCCGAAGCAGTGCACCTGCCGGACCGGCGGCCGGGCGCGCCGCCCCCGGTCGGCCCCTACAACCGGCGAGGGCGGCGCGGCTCGTGGCGCCGCGCGCGGACGACGTACGTCCCGCCGCGACCCCGGCGCCGCACGAGCGCGAGCCGCGTCCCGGGGACTCCCCCGTCGAGGCGGAGGCCGGGTACGGCCCGGTCGAGAAGGCGTACCGCGCCGAGTACGAGGACGGGCAATCCGGCGTCTGCGCGCTGACGGCGGTCTGCTAGATAGGGCGCGGGTGGCAGACCGTGATGAAGACGGCGACGTACGGGTGGACGTAGTTCTCGTCGTAGTGGCAGATCAGCCCGTAGTCGTACGCGACGCACGGCTCCGCGGGCGCGGTGTCGACGTTCGGGCCGATCGTGTTCTCGGTCCAGACGCGCGCGCAGAAGTCGCCGGCGTGCGCGGCGGACGCGGGCGCGAGACTCGCCGCGACGGCGAGGGACAGCAGGACGGCACAGCGGCGCATGGGCACCACTCCTTCGGGCTCGGAGGCCCGCAGTACGAGGAGTGCGCTACGCCGTGATGTCCGCTGGCGCCATCAGGCCACGGCGGGGTCCGCGCGACCGCCGGGGCGGCGGGAGGCGAGGACGAAGCCGGCGTACATGACGCTGACCCCGACGGCGAGGGTGGCGGCCTGGCTGTCCTCCGCCGAGAGGAACGACAGCGTCCCGCCGGCCGCGGCGACGAGGACGCCGAGCGCGATGACGAGGGTGCCGCGGAAGCGGGTCCGCGCGGCCGCGCCCTGCCGCCGCGCGCGCCACCCCGACCACAAGGTGCCGCCGACGACGACGAACGTCCCCACGGCGTTGGACACGACGACGAGCACCCGCGGCAGGACGCCGAAGTAGTCGGAGCCGTGGGGGGCGGCGTACCCCGACACCGTCCTGCCGTCGACGAAGTCCGACACCCCGACCACCAGCGCCGCGTCGATCGAGAACAGCACGAGGAAGACGAGGACCGCGCGCGACAGTGCGGGCCGCGCGAGCAGCTCGATCTCGCCCATCGCGAGCCACGGCACGGACAGCAGCGCGCCGCAGACGTAGTAGCCGCGGAAGACGGGCTCGCTCCAGCCGAACGCCGTGCCGTACCAGAGGCACGCCGACCCCATCGCGAAGAAGAGCAGCGAGATCGCCCAGGACCGGAGGTACGGCCGCCGCGAACGCCGCCACCGCCGGAACAGCGCCAGCGCGAACTCCCACGCGATGACGGTCGCGACGAGCGGGAGTACGGCCTGACTCCTCACCGCGCGAGGAGCCCGGCATTCTCGCGGAGCCGGCCCTTCGACACCTTGCCGGTCGCCGAGTGCGGCAGCTCGTCCGCGAACTCCACGGCCGTCGGGCACTTGAACCGCGCCAGCGAGACCTGACAGTGCGCGACGACGTCCTCGACCGACAGCTGCGCGCCGGGACGTACGACGACGATCGCCTTGACCGCCTCGCCGGTGTACGGGTGCGGGATCCCGAGGACCGCCGCCTCCTGGATGTCGGGGTGACGCAGCAGCACGTCCTCGACCTCGCGCGGGTACACGTTGAACCCGCTGACGAGAACGAGCTCCTTGCGCCGGTCGACGAGGAACAGGTCGCCGTCGGCGTCGGCGTACGCCACGTCGCCGGTCGCGAACCATCCGGCCGCGTCCGGGCCGTCGTGGCCGTCGGGCCAGTAGCCGGAGAAGACGTTGGGGCCGCGGACGACGATCTCGCCGGGGTCCTCCTCGTCGGTCTCGTGGCCGGCCTCGTCGACGAGCTTGAGCTCGACGTCGGGGACGGGGCGGCCGATCGAGCCGGGCTTCGCGACCTCGGACATGAGCGTCGTCGTGACGACGGGCGAGGTCTCGGTGAGGCCGTACCCCTCGAAGACGTGCTGGCCGGTCCGCTCGAGGATCGAGGAGAGCGCGGTGGCGGGCAGCGGCGCAGCGCCCGACACGAGCAGGCGTACCGACGCGAACGCCTCGGAGAGGTCGGGCAGCATCGACCAGGCGACGTACATCGGCGGCGCGCCGACGACGTTGGTGACGTGCCGGCGGTGGATCTCGCCGAGGGTGTCGACGGGGTCGAACCGCTCCACGAGAACGCCGGTCGCGCCGGCCTTGGCGACCATGCCGAGCGCGGGGTTGAGGCCGTAGATGTGGAACAGCGGCAGCACGAGCAGCACGACGTCGTCCTCCTGGACGACGGGCGGCGTGATGGCGGCGCACTGGTCGAGGTTGGCGAGCAGCGCGCGGTGGCTGAGCATCGCGCCCTTGGGCCGGCCCGAGGTGCCGGACGTGTAGATGAGGACGGCGAGGTCCTCGCCGCCGCGCTCCGACGCCTCGACCCCCGGCGCGCCCGCGGCGCGAACCGCGTCGAGGCTGGTCGTCCCCTCGGGCGCCGCGGCGGCGTCGGACACCACGACGTGCTTCAGCGTGGGTACGTCCTCGCGCAGCGCGAGCAGCGCCGGCGCGGCGCTGCGGGTGCCGATGACGACGGCCGCGCCGGAGTCGCCGAGGACGTGCCCGAGCTCGGCGGGGGTGTACGTCGTGTTGACGGGCACGGCGACGTACCCGCCGCGCAGCGCGCCGAAGTAGGAGACGACGAAGCCGGGAGTGTTGCCGAGCGCGACGGCGACGCGGTCGCCGGGCGACAGGCCGAGCGTGCCGAGGCCGGCGGCGACGGAGGAGACGGCGTCCTCGAGCTCGCCCCAGGTCATCGCCGAGTCGCGGTAGAGCAGCGCCGGCTTGTCGGGGGAACGGCGCGCCGCCTCGCGTACGAGGTCAGCCAGGTTCACGAGCCCCGCCCTTCGTCCGCGCCCTCACCCGGTCGGAAGTGTCGCATGGCCCTACAGGTCCCCGCGCGGCCACCCGACGTAGCCAAGGAGGAGGTGCCATGGCGCACGGTCCGTCCGCCGTACCCAGGATCCCCGAGGGCTTCGTCGTCGGGGCGAAGGCCGTGCTGCGCGCTGCCGCGGGGGACGGCGGCGTACGCCGCGTCATCGTCGCCGCCGACGCACCCGCCGCCGCGACCGAGCCGGTCCGCCGCCTCGCGGCCGAACGCCACCTCGCGCTCGTCGAGGTGGAGAGCTCCGACGTGCTGGGCCGGTTCTGCGGCCTGCCGAGGCCCGTCGCCGCCGCCGCGGAGGTAGATCGCTGCTCCGTTGGGACCAAAGTCCCTGCCTGATCACTCTTTCGGTTCAAGTTCTTCCTAGACCGGCCGATACACCTGGTGTTCAGCCAACAGCACCGAGACGACCGCCGACCTCGACAAAGGCACACCGCACGCGAGTGCGGGCCGCAAAGGCATGGAACTGCTCCGGCAGTCAGCCAGCCCACCGAAGGGTCAACGGCCAGTCCCTGGTCTACCGACTCAGCACATTGAGACGGCAGCCGCCTCGGGTTCACACCGGAGGTGTCTGCGCGTGCTTCGCCGACTTGCTTCTCTTCTCGTCACCACCGCCGTCGCGGTGGGCGGTCTCGCCGTCACGGCCCCCGCGGCCCACGCGAGCACGGAGGAGTCGCAGTTCACCTCCCTGGCCAACAGCGAGCGTTCCAGCCGCGGCCTGCGCTCCTACAGCGTCGCGAGCGACCTCGTCGCCGTCGCCCGCCGCCACGCGCAGCGCATGGCCGCCGCCGGCAAGATCTGGCACAACCCGAACCTCGGCTCCGAGGTCAGCGGCTGGCAGGCCGTCGGCGAGAACGTCGGCATGGGCGGCTCGGCCTCGTCGATCCACCAGGCGTTCATGAACTCGGCCGCGCACCGCGCGAACATCCTCGACGGCGACTTCACGCAGGTCGGCATGGGCACGGCGCGCGACAGCAAGGGCGTCCTCTACGTCACGCAGGTCTTCCGCAAGCCGATGGGCTCGACCGCCCCGGCCCCGGCCCCCGCGCCGCGCGTCACCGCCTCGCCCCGCCCGCGCGCCGTCTACAAGCCCGCCACGGCCCCCGCTCCGGTCGCCACCCGCGCCGCCGCGCCGGTCGCCAAGCCGGTGAGCAAGCCCGTCCGCAAGGCCGTCGACCCCAAGGTCGCGCTCCGCAAGCGCCTCGCCGCCGCGAGCCTGGTGGCCGCGAACTCCGGCCAGACCGGCGCGCTGGGCCGGGCCGTGACGTACGTCGACGTGATGGCCAAGCTCGGCTGACGCTCCGCTCCTGACTTCCCGGACCCCGTTACTCCCTTCGGAGTAACGGGGTCCGGTCTGTCCGGATAGTGGCGCGTTCGTCCGATCTGCTGGCATTCGGGCTAATGGTCTGGCAGGGTGACCCCCGGAGGGGTGGGATCCGGCCGCGTCCGCACCTAGGGCGTGACCGGAGCTGTCTGCCGTCGCCGGCCCTGCACGTCCGGCCCGAACGCTCAGGGGTACTGCCGTCTTGCTGCGCCGCGTTGCCGTCCTGCTCGCCCTCGTCCTGCCGATGACGCTCCTGTCCGCGACGACGCCCGCCACGGCGTCGAGCGACTCGGAGTTCGTCTCCCGGACCAACGGGGCCCGCACCTCGCGCGGGATCCGCGCCTACGCCGTACGCAGCGACCTCACGGCCGTCGCGCGGCGCCAGGCCGCACGGATGGCCGCGTCGGGGCGGATGTACCACAACCCCAACCTCGGCTCGGAGGTCGGCGGGTGGAGCAACGTCGGCGAGAACGTCGGCCGCGGACCCGACGTCGCGTCGATCCACAACGCGTTCATGAACTCGTCCTCCCACCGCTCGAACATCCTCAGCACGACGTTCACGGAGTTCGGCGTGGGCACGGCGCGGTCGAGCAGCGGCGAGCTGTTCGTGTCGCAGGTGTTCCGCCGTCCTTCCGGGGCGTCGTACACCCCGCCGGCCCCCCGCCCGGCGCCGAAGCCGGTCTACCAGCGCCCCGTCGTACGCCAGCGGGCCAGCCGTAGCGCCCCCCGCAAGCCGATCGTCATCCGCAAGCCCGCGCGCAAGCGCGTCGTCGCCGACCCGACCCCGGCGCGGCTGCGCACCGCGTGGCGCGTGTACCGCAAGGCCCGGCCCGTCACGTCGCTCGACCGCGCGGTGGTCTTCCTCCGGACCACGAAGATCGTGGCGGACTGACCAGGCGGTTCGGGACCTAAGTCCCTGCGTCCGTAGCCTGCATTGTGGCTTGCCGGGCGGCAGGTGGGCACGACCTTTCCGGCGAACCAGGACACAAGCCGTCTCTCCCTGTGGTCGAAAAAACTCGCTCCGTAACCCTCAAGGTCTGAGCGCGTTAGTCCGATCGGATCAGTGGTCGTGGGACTGATGGCCCTGACGATCGGCCTAACGAAGGAGAACCCGGTGCTCCGCAAGCTCGCGGTCCTGGTACTCGCCCCGGTGCTCTTCCTCGGCGTCGCCGCCGCCACGCAGGCCTCGGCCGCGGGCGACCCGCACGCCGGCTCGTTCGTCGCGAAGGCCAACGCGGAGCGCACCTCGCGCGGCCTGCGGGCCCTCGTCGTCAAGTCCGACCTCACCGCCGTCGCCGCCCGCCACAGCGCGCGGATGGCCGCCCAGAGCAAGCTCTACCACAACCCGAGCCTCGGCTCGGAGGTCTCCGGCTGGCAGGTCGTCGGCGAGAACGTCGGCAACGGCGGCTCCGTCGACTCCATCCACACCGCGCTCATGAACTCCCCCGCGCACCGCGCGAACATCCTCGCCACCGAGTACACCGAGATCGGCATCGGCACCGTCACCGACAGCCGCGGCGTCATCTGGATGACCCAGGTCTTCCGCCTCCCGATGGCCGCCCCGAAGGTGACGCCGCCGGTGCGGAAGCAGGTCTCCCGCTCCGTCGTCCGCGTCCCGGTGCAGCGCCCCGTCGTCAAGCCGGTCGCCAAGCCCGCCGCCGTCGCCCCCAAGCGCCCCGCGCCGGCCGCGCCGGTCCGCCCGGACGCCAGCCGCTTCCTCACCGCGCTCGCCACGGAGAACGTCGAGGCCACGAACCCGTTCGCGCAGGCGACGGCGTACGCCGACACGATGAGCGCCCTCGCCCGCTAGGAGGGCTTGGCGAAACGCCGCGCATGATCACGTGCGGTGACGGCGTCTGGGTCGGCTTCGCAACCGGGTTGCGGGCCGTGCGGGGAAAAAGCGCAGATCGCACCCCGATCAGAGCGAAGGCGCTCACCTGGGACGCGGCCGGTCACGCTCGGCCACCATCGGGCCGTTTCGCCAAGCGCTACTAGCGCTCACCCCCGCACCCCCCGGCACGAAGAACGATCACCTGTGTCCCCTGGCGGACCTTTCCGCCGTACGCGGGGGGACACAGGTGATCGTTTGCGTGGGGGTGGGGCCTACGGAGGCGCGGGCGGGCCGGTCGCGCCGCCGCCGCCCGGCGGGTCGCCCGTCGACGACGCCGTCACGGTCGGCTCCGGCGGAGGCGTCGTCACCGGCGGCGTCTCGCTCGGCGCGGGCGTCGCGCTCGCGGTCGGCGTGGCCGTACGCCGCGGCGTCGGGCTGGGCGTCGTGGACGGGCGCGGCTGCGGGGCGACCGTACGCACCGGCGTCGGCCGGCGGCGGAACGGCGTCGCCGACGGCGAGGCCGACGCCACCGCGTCCTCGGACCGTGCCTCGGCCGCCTTCAGCGCCTCGTACTTCGTGAAGAAGCCGCGGAAGATCGCCGCCGGCAGCGTGCCGCCGAACACCGGACCGACGCCGCGGACGCTGCGCATCTCCTTGTTGGAGGCGTTCTTGTAGCCCATCCACGTCACGACGCAGAGCTCGGGCACGCAGCCCGCGAACCACGCGTTCGTGAAGTTGTTCGTCGTCCCGGTCTTGCCGAAGACCCGCTTGCCGGGCACCGCGGCGCCGCCCCCGGTGCCGCGCTCGACGACGTCGTACATCGCCTCGACGACCTGGTCGGCGACGGGCTTGGGGATGACCTGCCGGCCGCGCGGCCGCGCGGGCGCCTTGAATACCTCGATGCCGCTGAACGTCTTCTTCGTGTCGGCGTCGCGACGCTCCTCGAGGATGAGGCGGACGTCGTGGCGCCGGCCGCCCGCGGCGAGCGTGGCGTACGCCTTCGCCACCGACAGCGGCGTGACCGACACCGCACCGAGCGCCATGGCGGGGTTGGTGCCGATGCCGCGCGCCGGGCCCATGCCTGCGTCGACGGCGACCTTCTTGACCTTGGCGCGGCCGACGTCGTGCGCGAGGCGGCCGTAGACGGTGTTGACCGAGGCCGCGAGCGCGCGGCGCAGCGTGTAGCCGCCGGTCTCGCCGCGCTCGGCGTTGCAGAACCGGTACGGCTGCGGCGTGTGCGGCACGGTCGTGCACGTGGACGCCTGGTAGACCGTGTCGAGCGTCCTGCCGTTCATGAGCGCGGCGGCGAGGGTGAACGGCTTGATCGCCGACCCGGTCTGCAGCCCGCCCTGGGTCGCGGTGTTGAAACCGCCGCGGGTGTAGCGGGAGGCGTAGACGGCCTTGAGGTCGCCGTTGCGCGGGTCGATCGCGACGACCGCCGCGTCGGGGTCGGTGTCGTTCGGCGTCGCGGGATTCAGCCCTGGGAGCGCCGCGAAGACCGACTGCTCCATCGCCCGCTGCATGAGCAGGTCGAGCGTCGTCTTGATGCGCAGGCCGCCGCGGTAGAGGTCGTCGTCGGGCAGCGTCTCCTTCAGCTCCGCGGTGACCATGTCGGTGAACAGCGGCGCCTCGGTCGCCTCCGCCGGCGGTCGCAGCTTGGCCAGCACCAGCGGCTGGCGGTACGCCTGCGAGGCCTGGATCGGCGTGATGAAGGCGTTCTTGCTCATGCGCTCGAGCGTGTAGAACTGCCGCTGCTTCGCGAGCGTCATGTCGTGGACGGGGTTGTACTTCGACGGTGCCGCGACGATGCCGGCGAGGATCGCCGCGCGGGCCAGCTCCAGCGTCTCCGAACGCTCCCCCGTCGCCTTGCGCAGCGCGAGGTCCTTGATGGGCACGCCGAAGTAGTACTTGCTCGCGGCCTGCACGCCGTACGTGCCGTTGCCGAGGTACACGGAGTTCAGGTAGCGGATGAGGATCTCTTCCTTGCCGAACTTCTTCTCCGCGCGGTACGCCACCGCGGCCTCGCGCATCTTCCGCATGTACGTGCGCTCGCGGCCGACGTAGATGTTCTTGACGTACTGCTGCGTGATCGTCGACCCGCCCTGCCGGGAGTCGTTGACGATGTCGCGGTAGCCGGCCCGCATGATCGCGATCGGGTCGACGCCCTTGTGCGAGAGGAACCGTTCGTCCTCCGCGGCGATGATCGCGAGCCGCATCGCCTGCGGGATGTCGGAGGCGGGTACGTCCTCGCGGATCTCGGGCGCGCGGATGGAGGCGAAGTAGCGCTCGTTGGCGTCGAGCAGCAGGGCGGCGGGCAGCCGCGCGGGCACGGTCAGGTCGATCGGCGCGGCGAGCAGCCCGCCGACGAACGACAGCAGCCCGACCACCGCCGCGAGCAGCGTCCAGCGCACGAACGGGAACCGCCTGCCGCGGCGGCGCGCGCGACCGCGCCCGCGACCGGGGTTGCCACCGGCCGCGCGAGGCGCGAGAGTCTGGGCCACGTGACGAAGAGTACGACGGAGGTGTGACAAGCCGATGGCCGTGCGGGTCATGGTTGTGGACGACACGGACCACGTCCGCACGATGCTGGCCGAGATGCTGGAGCTCGACGGGTTCGAGGTCGTGGCGCAGGCGGCCAACGGCGACGAGGCCGTAGCCCTGGCCATCGAGGCCGACCCGGACGTCATCGTCATGGATCTGAAGATGCCGGGCACCGACGGGCTCGAGAGCACGCGCCGCATCAAGGAGACCCGCCCGACCCAGGCGGTCATCCTCTACACGGCGTACCTCGACCCGGTCATCGAGGCGCAGGCCAAGGAGGTCGGCGTCACGCTCTGCCTGGGCAAGATCGACGGCCTCCCCGAGCTCGAACGCCAGATCTCCCGGCTGACCCTCGAGCTCGCCGGCGACGCGTAGCGCAGGCCGGTCCGTCACGCCGTTCACTCAAGGCACGTCCCGCGACACCCGACACTCTGAGTTGTCCGATTCTGGACGAAGAGTGACCAAAGGCCTCACCATGGCTGACCAGTCCCAGATTTCCCGCCCGCCAGGGAGGCGCCGCGATGCGCACGCAGACCGCCGTCGGCGTGCTGCTGCTCGCGCTCGTCATCCTCGTGGCCGCGGGGATCCAGGTCCTGCGGCTGAACGGGTGACCCGGTGAGCCGCCCCCGCAACCGCCTCGGCGGTCTCGACGACCTGCGCGCCGAGCTGGTCCGCTTCCACACGGAGCCGAACGCGTTCGCCGAGGGTCCTGGCCGTCCGTTGCCGGGCCTGGGGTCGTTCGGCAACGTCGTCCCCCTGCGCCCCGACGTGACGCTCCCCTCGGGCGACGAGTCCGGCGCCGGCCCCGACGTCGTCGCGCTGGTGCGCAAGGCACAGCAGGGCGACGCGGAGGCGTTCGGGGAGCTGTACGACCGCTACCTCGACCTCGTCTACCGCTACGTCTACTACCGCGTCGGCGGCAAGGCGCTCGCCGAGGACCTCGTGAGCGAGACGTTCCTCCGGGCGCTGCGCCGCATCGGGACGTTCGAGTGGCAGGGCCGCGACTTCGCGGCGTGGCTCATCACGATCGCGCGCAACATCATCGCCGACCACTACAAGTCCGGCCGGTTCCGCCTCGAGGTCTCGACCGCGGACATGATCGACGCCGACCGCGCCGACGAGGGCATCGAGTCCGAGGTACTCGACGGCATCACGAACGCCGCCCTCCTCGACGCCGTCAAGAAGCTCAACGACGAGCAGATGGAGTGCGTCGTGCTCCGGTTCCTCCAGGGCATGTCGGTCCTGGAGACCGCCCAGGCCATGAACAAGTCCGAGGGCGCGATCAAGGCGCTGCAGTACCGCGCCGTCCGCACCCTGGGACGGATGCTGCCGAAGGAGCTGATGTTGTGACGCTCCGTGCACATCGGCAGGAATCCCCGCGACCTTCCCGTAACTCTCCGGTGTCGAGGTCGTTGGGCATGCGGAAGGAGGCACTCCGGTGATGCGCCGTTCGGCTCGTCTGGCAGAGGAGTTCGCCGCCGCCCTCGAGGGCAGTGGCGTCGCCTCCGCGCGCCGTGACCCGGCCCTGGCGCCCCTGCTGAGCCTCGCGCAGGGCCTCCAGGCCGTGCCGCTCGCGGCCGCCCCCGACTTCCGCGACACGCTGCGCCAGCGCCTCCTCGCCGTCGCCACCGTCGCGCCCTCGCCCGCCGCCGTCCCGAGCCCCGTCGACCGCGCTCGTACGTGGGTCGAGGGCTGGCGCGTCCAGCGCGCGATGCAGGTCGCGGCCGCCTCCATGGCCGGCGTCGTCGCCCTCACCGGTGTCAGCGTCGGCGCCAGCCGCTCCGTACCCGGCGACGCGCTGTACGGCATGAAGCGCAGCGCCGAGGGCGTCCAGCTCAGCCTGGCGCGCAACGAGGTCAACCGCGGCAAGCGCCACCTCCAGCACGCCGAGACCCGCCTGCACGAGGTCGCGCGGATCGTCGGCGAGGACATCGCGCTCGGGCCGGCGCCGACCGGTCCCGGGCAGATCACGGTGGCGTTCGGAGGCAGCAAGTCCGCCCGCGTCGCCGAGGGCCTGCACGCCATGGACGACTCGACCCGCGACGGCACGCGCCTGCTCTTCGAGGCGTACACCCAGGAGCAGGACGAGGCCGTGCTGCGCCACGTCCAGGAGTTCACCGCGCGCCAGCGCGAGCACCTCGGCGCCGTCATCAGCGCGCTGCCCGCGGAGGCGTACGACGACGCGGAGGCCTCGCTCTCGCTCGTCAGCAACCTCCACCTGCGCGCCACCCAGCTCATCGCGGTCGGCACCTGCGGCGCGGAGAACTGCGCCGCCCTCAAGCCCGTCGCCCCGTCGCCCGGCGCCACCACGCCGCCGACGCCGGTGGCCACGCCGACGTACGACGACCTCGGCCCCGTGCCGTGCACCTGCCCAGGTGACCCGGGCGCGGAGCCCACGCCGGAGCCGACCCCGTCGCCGTCCGAGCAGGCCCCGCCGAGCGACCCGCCGGCGCCGAGCGACCCGCCGCCGACCAACTCCCCGTCGCCGAGCCCGTCGACGCCGTCGCCGACGAAGTCGCGCTACCCGGTGCCGTCGCAGGTGCCGACGCCGGTCGCGTCGCCGCTGCAGGACGTCATCGAGGAGGTCGAGGAAGTCCTCCCGACCCCGCTGCCGACGATCCCGCCGCTGCCGGGCGTCACCGCGCCGCTGGTGCCCGGCCAGTAGCCGCTCGTCCGCGGCTCAACCTTTCCCGGGAACCGTCCGATACGGGACCAAGGTCCCTGACCCACTGGTCACGCTGAGTTACCATGCGTGTCCGGTTCGTCCCGGATCGGGGGTAGTTGCCCAGGAAAAAACCTCAAGGGGACCCGTAACCCCGACGACTAACTAGTCGTTGTTGGCTACGTCGTACCACCCACACGACGACATACACACGTTCATCAGGCGCTGGCTGGGGATAGCCGGCAACACTCGGAGGTCGGGAATGGCCAAGTACAACAGCCGGGGGGCGCGGCTCACCGCTCTCGCCCTCGCCACCGGCACCCTCGTCGTAGCGGCCACGGGTCAGGCCGGCGCGGCCCCCGTCGCCGTTCCCGACGTGTTCGGCGGCACGGCGCGCGGTACCGCGATCCACCTGGAGATCAACCTGCCCCAGCCGGTGAACCTGCCCGTGCTCGGCGACATCACGTCGCTGACGCAGGACATCTCGTTCACCGAGGGCAACACCGCCAAGGGCATCGCGCCGACGACCACCTCGGTCGCCAAGGCCGTCCTCGGCAACGGCAACGTCGTCGCCCTCTCGGACGCGCTCGGCCTCGCGGTGCAGTCCAGCCTCGACGGCAAGGCCACCGACACCGACTCGATCCTCGCCCAGGACCTCGGCCTCATCAAGGTCGGCATCGGCGAGCTCACCTCCAGCGTGCTCCCCGACACGGCCACCACCGGCCTCACCTCGTCCTCCAGCGCCTCGCTCGCCAACCTCACGGTCGGCCTCGCCGGCCTGCCGGCGGACCTGCCCCTGAAGGCCGACCTCGCCGGCGTCATCGAGACGCTGAACGGCACGGTCGACGAGGCCGAGGGCACCGTCACCGGCGTCGTCGACAACGCGCTGAGCATCCTCGACGAGGCCACGCAGGGTGCGGCCGCCCCGGTCGTCCAGCAGGTCGAGGCCGTCAAGGCGCAGCTCACCGCGCTGCTCGACGCCCTCCAGGAGACCATCGCCAACCTCGGCGCCGACACCAACCTGGTCGAGCTGGGCCTGCTCAAGTCCACCGAGCACATCACCCGCGCCGGCTCCATGGTCACCTCCAAGGCGACCTCCGAGGTCGGCGGCCTGTCGATCCTCGGTGACCTGGTCAAGGTCGACGCCGTCAAGACCGAGTCGGTCTCCTCGGCGAACGGCAGCAAGGGCGCGGCCGCGGCCGACACCCTGACGACCATCCTCGGCCTCAAGGTCGCGGACGTCCTCGACCTGAAGCTCACGTCGAACGGCCTCGAGGGCACCGTCCTCGGCAACGCCCTCCCCGACGTCGCGAAGGACGCGGTCCAGGACGTCATCACCGCGGTCAACGGCGTGCTCGCCACGGCCGGCGTCCAGATCGTCAACGGCGCCACCGAGAAGGTCGTCGACCCGGACGGCAAGTTCGCCCGCAGCAGCAGCGAGGGCGTTGGCATCATCGTCAACCCGCTCAAGGCCGCCAAGCCGCTGGTGATGGTCCAGCTGGTCCCGGCCGGCACCGCGGTCAACGCGGCGGTCTCGCCCAAGGGCAACCCGCCGACCAAGGTGACCCCGCCGACCGTCAAGACCCCGGAGAAGACCCCGCTCGCCCGCACCGGTGTGGAGCTCCCGCTCTTCGCGGTCCTCGGCACGGGCCTCGCCGGTGTCGCGCTCGTCGCCCGCCGCCGCCGCACCGTCGAGGCGTAAGGCACCCGTCACACCCGCTCCTCCGACCGAAGGCCCCCCGCGCAAGCGGGGGGCCTTCGGCTTTGCCCGGACCACCCGATAGCGTTGCCGATCATGTGGAGCCGCAAGCGGAAGCCGGAGGACGAGGAGGTCACGCACGTCCTCACCGGTGCCGCCTCCGCGGCGGCCGCCGAGGTCGAGACGGCGCTCACCGTGCCGCCCGACCCGACCGCGGCGGCGTTCTTCGACTGCGACAACACGATGATGGTCGGCGCTTCGATCTACCACTTCGCCAAGGGCCTCGTCGGCCGCAAGCTCATCACCACCCGCGACCTGCTGGGGTTCGCGTGGCACCAGCTGTGGTTCCGGCTCAGCGGGACCGAGCAGCACGGCGCGATGCTCGAGGCGCGCGAGGCGGCGCTCGGTTTCGTGGCGGGCCGTGAGGTCGGCGAGATCGTGGCGTACGGCGAGGAGATCTACGACGAGCTCATGGCGGGGCGGATCTACTCCGGCACCCGCGCGCTCGCGCAGCTCCACCTCGACGAGGGACAGCGCGTCTGGCTCGTCACCGCCACGCCCGTCGAGCTCGCCACGATCATCTCGCGGCGGCTCGGGCTCACCGGCGCGCTGGGGACCGTCAGCGAGGTGCGCGACGGGCGGTACACGGGCCGGCTCGTCGGCGAGCCGCTGCACGGGCCCGCGAAGGCCGAGGCGGTGCGCGCGCTCGCCGAGCGCGAGGGTCTCGACCTCGCGCGGTGCACGGCGTACAGCGACTCCGCCAACGACATCCCGATGCTCTCCGTCGTAGGCCATGCCGTGGCCGTCAACCCCGACGGCGAGCTGCGCGACGTCGCGCGCGAGCGGGGCTGGGAGGTCCGTGACTTCCGTACCGGGCGCAAGGCGATCCTCATCGGCGTGCCGACCGCCGCGGGCCTCGGCGCCGTGGCCGGGGGCGTGATGGCCGGGCTCGCGTATCGGCGTAGACGTGCCCTGCAGGGCCGCGCGTAGTTACGCTGTTGCCCTGATGACCACACAGACCCTCAGCGCCAACGACGTCTGCTGGTGTGGCAGCGGCCGCAAGTACAAGCGCTGCCACCGCCTCGCCGACCTCGACCCGGCCACTGCCGCCGCGAAGGCCGCCGCCGCTGCCGCCGCCGTACGCGTGCGTCCCGGCAGGCTGTCGCCGCGCCGCGAGGTGCCGGCACACATCGGCCGGCCCGAGTACGCCGAGAGCGGGCGGCCGAGCCGTACCCGCGTCTCCGCCAAGCCGAAGACGCCCGACGAGATCGAGCGCATGCGCCGCGCTGGACGTGCCGCGGCGGAGGTCCTCGCGATCGTCGGTGCTGCCGTACGGCCCGGTGTGACGACCGACGAGCTCGACGCGATCGCGCACGAGGAGTGCGTACGTCGCGGCGGCTACCCCAGCCCGCTCAACTACCAGGGCTACCCGAAGTCGCTGTGCACCAGCGTCAACGAGGTCATCTGCCACGGCATCCCCGACTCGACCGTGCTGCGCGACGGCGACATCGTCAACTGCGACGTCACGATCTTCCTCGACGGGGTGCACGGCGACACCAACGCGACGTTCCTCTGCGGGGACGTGGACGAGGAGTCGCGCCGGCTCGTCGAGGTGACCCGCGAGTGCCTCGACCTCGGCATCGCGGCGGTTCGCCCAGGCGGGATGGTCCGCGACATCGGGCGCGCCATCCAGACGCACGCCGAGGCCAACGGCTACGGCGTGGTGCGGGCGTTCGTGGGGCACGGGATCGGGACGACGTTCCACGCCGACCCGCAGATCCCGCACTACTACGACCCGAGCGCGACGACCGTGCTGCTGCCGGGGATGACGTTCACCATCGAGCCCATGATCACGATGGGCGCGTGGGAGCACCGGATGTGGGACGACGGCTGGACCGCGGTCACGGTGGACGGCCGCCGTACGGCGCAGTTCGAGCACACCCTCGTCGTGACCGACACCGGCGCCGACGTCCTGACCGTCGCGGACTAACTACTAGCGTTCTACTAGTTGCTACCAGATCAGTAGCAAGATACCGTCTTCCTACTAGTTCAGTAGCAAGTAGTAGAACGGTAGTAGAAGCGTGAAGGTACCGCTGGCGCCACCTCGATGGGCGGACATCGTCACCACCGAGCGGTTCATGAAGGCTGCCAGAAGTCCGATCCCCGACCCGAAGTACCTGCACTGGGACGACGTCTTCCACCGCACCCCGCCCCCGGGATACACCAGGGACGAGTGGTGGGTGACTCTCAAGATCCAGCGCATGCCGGGCCAGAAGCGAGTCCCGTTGCGGCCTGTGACGGGGGCGACGGCGTTCTCCTTCACTCTCCCCGACGCGGTGCTCGAGATGCTGCTGCGCGTCGACCAGCAGGCGGCGGGCCGCATCGCGACCAGCGACACCGTGGTCAACCCGGCCACGCGCGACAAGTACGTCATGTCCTCGCTGATCGAGGAGGCCATCACCTCCAGCCAGCTGGAGGGCGCCTCCACGTCCCGGCGCGTGGCCAAGGACATGCTCCGCACCGGTCGCGCGCCGAAGGACCGCGGCGAGCAGATGATCGCCAACAACTTCCGGGCAATGCAGTTCGTCAGGGAGTACGCCGCCGAACCCCTGACACCGGACCTCGTCATGGCGATCCAGCGGATCGTCACGGAGGAGACGCTGGACGACCCCGCGGATGCGGGACAGATGCAGCAACCGGGAGACACGCGCGTTCGGGTGTGGGGCGACCACGACCAGGTGCTCCACACGCCACCCCCCGCCGAGGAGCTCCCCGAGCGGATGCGGGCGATGTGCGACTTCGCCAACGGCGGCGGCGAGGGCTTCGTCCACCCCGTCGTACGAGCGGTGCTGCTGCACTTCTGGCTCGGGTACGACCACCCGTTCGCCGACGGCAACGGCCGCACGGCCCGCATCCTCTTCTACTGGTCGATGCTCCGCTCGGGCTATTGGCTCACGGAGTTCATCTCGATCTCGCGCATCCTCCGCGAGGCACCGGCCAAATACGCCAGGTCGTTCCTGCTGGTGGAGACGGACGACAACGACCTGACGTACTTCCTGATGTACCACCTCCAGGTCGTGCTGCGGGCGATCGACGACCTGATGGCGTACGTCGAGCGGAAGACGAAGGAGGTCCGCGCCGCCGAGAGCATCGTGAAGTCGGCCGGCCGGCTGAACCACCGCCAGCTCGACCTCGTGAGCCACGCGCTGCGCAACGCCGACGCGTCGTACACCGTGGAGTCGCACCGCCGCAGCCACAACGTCGCCTACGAGACCGCGCGCAGCGACCTTCTCGACCTCGTCGAACTGGGTCTGCTGCTCCAGCGCAAGGTCGGCAAGGCGTTCCGGTTCACGCCCGTACCGGACGTCGAGGACCGGCTGCGCGAGGTCTAGAAGAACACCGAACGGCGCTGCATGAGCAGGCGGTACAGCGTCTGCTGGATGACCTCGCGGACCTGGTCGGTCAGGTTGAACACGAGCATCGGGTCGTCGGCCGCGGCGGCGCCGTAGTGCTCGGTGTGGATCGGCTCGCCGAACTCGATGAGCCACTTCGACGGCAGCGGGACCGCGCCGAGCGGCCCCAGCAGCGGGAACGTCGGCGTCACCGGCACGTACGGCAGCCCGAGCAGCCGCGCGAGCGTCTTCATGTTGCCGATCATCGGGTAGATCTCCTCGGCCCCGACGATCGAGACCGGGATGATCGGCACGCCGGTCTTCAACGCCGCCGACACGAACCCGCCACGGCCGAAGCGCTGCAGCTTGTACCGCTCGCTGAACGGCTTCCCCACGCCCTTGAAGCCCTCCGGCCAGACACCGACGAGCTCGCCGGAGGAGAGCAGCCGCTCGGCGTCGGCGTTGCACGCGAGGGTGTGCCCGGCCTTGCGCGCCAGCGGTGCTACGACGGGGAGCCGGAACACGAGGTCCGCGCCGAGCATCCGCAGGTGCCGGTGCGCGGGGTGCTGGTCGAGCAGCGGCAGCGAGACGCCGATCGCGTCGAGCGGCAGCGTGCCGGAGTGGTTGGCGACGATGAGCGCGCCGCCGGTGTCGGGGACGTTCTCCAGACCGCGCGCCTCCACGCGGAACCACTTCTCGTACAGCGGCCGGACGGCCGTCATGAACACGTGGTCGTTGAGGTCCGGGTCGAAGCCGAACTCGTCGATCGGGTAGTCGCCGGTGATACGCCGGCGTACGAACGCCAGCGCGCCGGCGAGGCGCTTCTCCCACTCGGGCGCGTCGGTGTCGTCGTAGTCGCCGGGGACGAACGGCTCCGCGGTGCGGACGGGCACGTCGCCCTCGCGGAGGGGGATCACGCGGGCCTCAGGCATGGATTCGCCGCCGGGGGGTGAGACGTTCGAGGACCGCCGCCTCGACGGCGCCGGCGACCTCGGGGTTGAGCACGCGGTTGAGCCCGCGAGCGCGGACGAAGTCGTCGAACGCCTGCAGCGACGTGTAGCGAGGGACGTACCCGAACTTCTCGCGCAGACGCGTCGTGTCGGCGACCCGGCCGTGCTCGAGGAAGCGCAGCTGCTCGGGTGAGAAGTCCACGACACCGGCCCGCCGGAAGCCCTGCCCGGCGAACGACACCAGCGGCTCCAGCACCGGGAACGACACCCGGCCCGCCCGCCGGATCGCCTGGGAGAGAAGGAGAACGCCGGACCCGCCGACGTTGTAGATGCCGGCCTTGTCCTCCAGCGTCGCGAGCCGCAGCACCTCGACGGCGTCGTCCTCGTGGCAGAACTGAATGCGCGGGTCGAAGCCGAACACCTTCGGCACGACGGGCAGCGAGAAGTACCGCGTCAGCGGGGTGTCGATGCTCGGCCCGACGAAGTTCGTGAACCGCAGCATCGTCAACGCCACGTCGGGACGTCGGCGGCCGAAGCCGCGGACGTAGCCCTCGACCTCGACGGAGTCCTTGGCGTAGCCGCTGCGCGGCAGGTTGCGCGGCTCGTCGTCCTCGGTGAACAGCGCCGGGTCCTTCGGCGACGAGCCGTAGACCGCGGTGGTCGACTTGAGGACGAGCTTGCGGACCGACGGCGACTTCTGGCACGCGGCGAGCAGCTGCATCGTGCCGATGACGTTGATCTCCTTCATCGCCGTACGGCCGCCGACCATGAGCGGCGTCGCCACGACGGAGAGGTGCACGACGGTGTCGACCTCGGCGTTGGCGATGATCTTGGCGATGTTGGGGGAACGGATGTCGGCGCGGACGACCTGCGTGCGGCCGAGGTCCGCGCGGGGCTCCACGGTGTCGACGCCGACGACGGCCTCGATGTCGGGATCGGCCGCGAGGTGCGCGGCGAGCCGGCCGCCGAGGAAACGGGAGACTCCCGTCACGAGCACCCGGCGCGGTCGCATGGCCCGAGTCTATGTCCGGGGCAGGAGGCCGCGTTCCCGGCCCTGATTTCGTGATCTTGGCAACGTCCGTGCTGCCCGGGCATCACAAACGTCGCCAAGATCACGAAAAGTCACGCCCGCGGGAGGAGGCCGCGTTCCTGGGCGTCGAGCAGCGACTCGACCAGCGCGTCGACGGGCGGCCATGGGAAGCCGGGCTCCGAGATCAGCAGCGACACCAGCCCGTGGAAGCCGGACCAGAGGTGGATCGCCGTCAGCACCGGCGCCGGCGAGACGATCGCCCCCGCGGCGGCGGCGCGCTCGACCGCGCCGACGAGGTGCGCGAACGCCCGCGCCCCCGCCCGCGCGTCCTCCCCCGGCGACGTGAGCTCCTCCAGCGTCATGTCGCGGTCGTGCTTGGTCATGAAGATCACGCGGTAGTGCTCGGGGTTGTCGAGGGCGAAGCGGACGTACGCGCGCCCCCTCGCGCGCAGCGCCTCCAACGGGTCGGAGACACCCGCGGAGGCGCTCTCCAGCGCCTCGTCGAACTCCCTGAACCGCTCCTCGCAGACCGCGTCGATCAACGCGTCCTTGTCGGGGAAGTGCAGGTAGATCGACGGCGGCGTGACGCCGACGGCGTCGGCGATCATGCGGATGGAGACGGCGTTCTCGTCGCCGCGCTCGGCGAGGAGGCGACCGGCCGCGGCCAGGATCTCCCCGTGGAGGCGCGCGCCTTGGCCACGCGGAGCGCGGGTCCGCGTCATACCGGGGTCCCCACGGCGGCGTGAGCGGAGCGAGCGGCGTCGTGGGGCGGGTCCTCGGTCTCGCTGATGCCGTAGCGATCGTAGAGCCGCTTGAGTGGCTTCGGCGCCCACCAGTTGGCCTCGCCGGCCAGCTTCATGAACGCCGGCACCAGCGCCGCGCGGATCAGCGTCGCGTCCATGACGACGGCCATGGTCAGGCCGATGCCGAACATGATCATGAACGAGATCCCCGCCGTCAGCGCGAACGACGCGAACACCAGTGCGATGAGCAGCGCCGCTGCCGTGACGATGCGGCCGGTCCTCTCCAACCCGATGGCCACCGCCTGGTCGTTGGGCAGCCCGCGGTCGTGCTCCTCCTTGATGCGCGAGAGCAGGAAGACCTCGTAGTCCATGGACAGCCCGAACGCGATGCAGAACATGAGGATCGGCATCGACGCCGTCAGCGACCCTGTCGCGGTGAAGTCGAGCAGCCCCGACAGGTTGCCGTCCTGGAAGATCCAGACCATCGCGCCGAACGTCGCCGTCAGCGACAGCAGGTTCAGCACCACGGCCTTGGCCGGGACGAGCAGCGACCCGAACGACAGGAACAGCACGACGATCGTCGCCAGCGCGATGATGAGCGCGGCGAGCGGGATCTTGTCGCCGATCGAGTTCTTGCTGTCGACGAGCTGCGCCGACTGCCCGCCGACGATGACCTCGCCGAGCGGCGACGGCGTGGCGCGCAGCGCCTTGACGAGCTTCTCGCCCTCCGCGGACACGGGCTCGACGGCGGGGATGACCGCGAGGTACGTGCCGTCGGGTGACCGGAACCGCTGGGAGACAGGCGTTGCGGGGAAGACCTGCTGCCCGCCGGCGTACGAGCCGGTGAGCGCGTCGACCCGCGCGACGCCGGGGATGCGGGACAGCGTCGTGGCGTACGCGCCGATGTCGGCCGACCGAGCGGAGGGGTCGCCGATGCCGCGCGCGACGACGTTGGCTGCGGACGCCTCGCGCGAGGTGTAGTCGCGGCGCAGGACCTCGGAGACCGTGCGGGCGGGGGCGTCGGACGGGAGGACGCGGTCGTCGGGGAGGCCCAGCTTCATCGAGAGGAACGGCGCCCCGAGGACGAGCAGCAGCGCGACGACGCCGAGCGCGATCGGCCACGGGCGGCGCATGACGAACACCGCGATCCGGTGCCACATGCCCTCGCCGACGACCGCCGGCTTGTGCCGCCAGAGCACCCACTTGTCGACGCGGGTGCCGAGCAGCGCGAGCAGCGCGGGCAGGACGACGACGGCGCCGACGGTGGCCATCGCGACGACGGCGATGCCGGCGTACGCGAACGACCGCAGGAACGCCAGCGGGAACACCAGCAGCGCGCCGAGCGACGCCGCCACGGTCAGCGCGGAGAACGTCACGGTGCGGCCCGCGGTGACGACGGAGCGGCGTACGGCGTCGTCGGGCGCGAGGCCGTTGCGCAGCTCCTCGCGGTAGCGGCTGACGATGAAGAGGCTGTAGTCGATCGCGAGGCCGAGGCCCATGGCGGTGGTGAGCGAGAGGGCGTAGATCGACACCTCGGTCATGCTCGCGACGATCGTGAGGACGAGGAACGTCCCGATGATCGCGAGCAGCCCGACGGCCAGCGGGAGCAGCGCCGCGACGACCGAGCCGAACACGAGGATGAGCAGCACGAGCGTCACCGGGATGGCGATGGCGTCGGCCTTCTTGGTGTCGGACTCGATGACGTGGTTGACGTCGTGGTAGACCGCCGCGAGGCCGCCTGGGCGGACCTCGATGTCGTCGTCGTCCGCGTCCTCGTAGGTGGGGATGAGGTCCTCGCCGGCCTTGTTGATCTCGTCCTGGGTGCCGCGGATGCGGGCGAGGATCAGCGCGGAGTCGCCGGTCTTCGACTTGAGCGGCGCGGGCTTGCCGAGGGTCCAGTACGACGCGGCGAACGAGATGTCCGCCTCCTTCGACAGCCGCTCCGTCAGCAAGGTGCCCGCGGCCGCGACCGCGGGCGAGTCCACGTCGCCGGACCTGGCGGTGACGAGGAGCAGGAAGTTGCTCTCCCCGCCGAACGCCTCCAGCGCCTTCTCGGCCTGAAACGACTCGGAGCCCGCGTCGTCGAAGCCGCCGGACGACAGGCGCGACGCGACCCCGCCGCCGAACGCTCCCGCGACGAGCACGCCGACGAGCGTGAGGACGAGGATGGCGACGCGACGGCGTACGACGAGGTCTGCGAGACGAGCGAGCATGACGGCTCCCGGCTACGTGAGTTAGTGCCGGAAACTTAGCGCTGTTAGGTGACTAGCCGTCAATGGTCCGCGGGTGTGATCCGCGTCACAGGGGAGCGACGATGCCGAACCTCACGGCCAGGATCAGGGGCAACACCACGCCCGCGGCGAACACCGCGACGGCGGCGACGCGGCGGCCGCGTTCGTGCTCGTGCGTGCGGCCGTGCCAGAGGCACCCGGCACCGGACAGCAGCGCCAGGGCCGCGAGCACGATCCCCGCCCAGGCGCGGCCGGTGAGGTCCCGCTCCGCTCCGGGCAGCCCGAGCACGGCAGCGGCGACCGCCAGCAGCAGCGCCACCCACGCGGCCGCTCGGGCGAGGACGCGGCCGCGTGCCTCTGCCGGGCCGGTGGACTGCGCGTACGGGTCGTACGTCGTCATGGCTCCCCCTCGTTCAGGACATCGTTGACGGGCACGGCGACGAGCGCAAGGGCGCGCGCCTCCGTCGGACGCGTCGCGAGCGTGTCACGACAGCCAGCCGCCCTCGGCGCTGTCGAGGTTGTCGAGCGCGAACACGAGCAGCGCCTCGAAGCCGACCACCCCCGCACCGAAGCCGAGCGCGAACCACCGCAGCAGCCCGCCCTTGAGGACGCCGACGACCACGATCGCGATCGTCACGGGCAGCACCGGCCACGCGGCGTCGAAGACCCGGAACAGCCCCGTCACGATGGCCGGCGCGAGGATCACACCGCCCACGAACGCCGCGATCTTGGCGATCACCTGGCGGTCACCTGCCCCTGCCCACGTCCACGCACCGGCCGTTGACGCGGTCGAGGCAGTCGTTGCGGACGATGTCCCACGTCGCGGCCATCAGCAGCGGGAACGCCACGATGATCCCGGCGACGGCGAACCAGCGGCCGCGCTCGTGCTCGCGGCGCGCCCCGTGCCAGAGGCAGAACGCGCCCACGACGACCGCCGCCAGGGCGAGCCACCAGCCGCTCCACCACCCGGTGCTGCGGCGGTCCGCCGTGTTGAGCAGGTAGACCGACGCGACACCCGCGCCGAGCGCGGCGACCGCCGCGATGCCGACTAGCGTGCGCAGCCTGGCCTCGCCGGAACGGCCGCCCGCGGCGAGGGTGTCGTACGACTGGTAGCCGCTCACGACATGGTCGACGGGCGCGGCGGCGGGTCGAGCAGGCCGATCGGCTCGGCCGGCAGGACGGCGCGGCGGGCAAGCCGCGAGATGACGACCGGGTCGCCGCGGCCGGCGCGGAGGGTCTTGGCGGCGTGGCCGAGGTTCACGGCGATGGTGATGCGGCGGTACGAGTCCTCGCAGACCGCCGTACGGCCCGGCGACACCTCGCCGAACGTCAGCGCGAACGGCACCTCCAGCGTCCGCCCGTGCAGCCGCAGCTCGACGATGTCGCCGAGGTTCATGCCGGCGGCCTCGAGGTCGCTGCGGTGGACGTTGAGCGACAGGTTGCCGAAGTGGTCGACCGAGCGGACCTCGCCGTGCACGTGGTCGTCGTCGACCTCGGGAGTGCGCAGGCGTACGACCTCCAGCGACTCGACGTCGATCTCCTCGCCGACGTCGGACAGCGGCGCGCCGTTGGCGAGGTGCGCGGCCACCGGCGCGAACAGGTCGCGGCCGTGGAACGTCTTGGAGGGGTTCGGCAGCCAGAGCGAGTCGTTGTCGACGCAGTGCGCCTTGACCGCGCCGCCGAGCTCCGTCCACGCCAGCGAGGCGACGCCGTTGTCGGGGCCGACGGTGATGCTGCCCTGCGCGGTGAGGACCGCGATGCCGCGCCGCTTGGTGCCGACCCCGGGGTCGACGACGGCGAGGTGGACGGCCTCGGGGAGGTACTCGACGGCGGACGCGAGCGTCGTGGCGCCGTGCTCGACGTCCTGCGGGGCGACCTCGTGGCACACGTCGATGACGCGCACCGCCGGAGCGATCCGCGCCACCACACCGTGACAGATGCCGACGAACGCGTCGTCGAGCCCGTAGTCCGACAGGAAGGTGATCCAGCCGAAGCCAGGCACGCTGCCTACTTCTTGTTACGCCGCTGGACGCGCGTCTTCTTCAGCAGCTTGCGGTGCTTCTTCTTCGCCATGCGCTTGCGGCGCTTCTTGATGACCGAGCCCACAGGGACACCTTCGAGTCTTAGGAGTGAACGACGCAGGATACCGCCTCCGCCGCCCACGCCGTTCCGGCCGCCTTCCGGCCACCTTGGCCGGCGCGATCGGGGTGCGATTTGCGCTTTTCCGCCGCACGACCCGCAACCCGGTTGCGGACTGGCCGGCGGGAGCCTCAATACCGCCGAGCGAGTACCCGGCCCACTCTGTCCTGGATCGCGAAGCCGCCGCCGGCGGCGTACTCGGAGTTCGTGAGGTACGCCTCGTCGCTCGGCTCGCGGTCCATCCTGAGGAACCCGGCGCCGTTGCGCATCGGGATCGGGGTGCGTTCGCCGCGGTCCACGAGCGACAGCGACGTCAGCTCGTCGGAACCGACGACGACGAGCCAGCGGCCGTCGAGCCCGTCCACGACCGCGGCGAGCGCCGTCGGCGCCGGGTGCGCCTTCTGCTCCAGGTAGATCGCGACCCGGCGGTCGGCGCGCTCGGCGGCGAGGATCACGGTCCGCTGACCCTTGACGGTGGCCGTGACGCAGAGCACGGCGCCCGTGCCGTCGGGGAGGCTGCCGTACCAGAACGGCGCGCACGTGCTGTCGTAGTCCCGCTGGATCTCCTGCGCCCGGTAGACGGTCTCCCAGAGGTCGTCGGCGCGGCTGCCGTCGTGGCGGTACGTCCAGCCGTACGGGTCCGCGGGCCCGCCGCCGATGCGCAGTGCCTGGGCGTCGACGTGGCCGGGGTAGTCGACGACGTACTGCGAGTACAGGTTGCCGTCGAAGCGGACCTGCACCCGCGCGCGCGGGCCGAGCCTCGTGGGTACGAGGGCCGCGCCGTCGGTCAGCGGCAGCGGCACGGGCGCGCGGGTCCTCTTGTCGTCGCCTGGGCACTCGGGGTCGTACTGGACCGCTGCCGACCACGCGGCGGTGGTCGCGCCCGGCGCCGTCAGCGCGAGCAGGCGCGCCGGCGACGACGGGTCGGTCAGCGGGTCGGCGGCGCAGTCGACGTCGCCGAAGTGCCCCGGCGGCGGGCGGTCCACCAGCACGGCCAGCGCCTGCGTGCGCGGGTCCGGCGCGTACGTGTCCGAGTGCACCTCCAGCCGATCGGCCGAGCCGGTCACGACGACGAGGCGCTCGCCGCCGCGGGTCGCCACGGCGTACAGCACGACGACGGGCCGCTCGCCGCCCGACGCGTAGAGCACGCGGGCGTCGCCGTAGCGGCGTACGCCCTCGTCGAGCGAGCGGTCCCACGCGCGGATCGCCGCCCTGTCCAGCGAGCGAGGGCCGTCGCCGCGGCGGGGCCAGCTCAGGTACGACCCCTCGAGGGGCGCGGCCGGCTCCACCGGCGCGGGGCGGCTGACGACGGTGTAGCCGAACAGCGCGACGAGCGACAGCGTGACGACGGACGCGGCGCCGTACCGCTGCCTGCGGCGCAGCGCTCGCGCCCGGCGGCGCGCGGCGGCCACCTCCCCGAGGCCGTGCGGCGGCTCGGGGGCGAGGTCGTGCAGAACGGTGCGCAGCTCGTTGCTCATGCCTTCACCTCGTTGGGCGCCAGGTCGGCCAGCGCGGCGTGCGCGCGGAGCCTGGCCATGGCGCGGGCGTTCTGGCTCTTGACCGTGCCGACCGAGCAGCCAAGGGCGGCCGCGGTCTCGGCCTCGGTGAGGTCCTCGAAGTACCGCAGCACGACCACCGCGCGCTGCCGCCTGGGCAGCTCGCGGAGGACGGCGTAGATCTGCTGGCGTACGTCGTAGTCGGCGCCCGGCGGCGACGCCGTCTCGGGCAGGTGCTCGGTCGGCGCCTCGCCGTGCCAGCGGCGGCGCCACCAGGTGACGTACGTCGTCACCATGACCCGGCGCACGTACGCGTCAGGGGAGTCCATGCGCTGCCACGCGAGGTACGTCTTCGCCAGCGCCGTCTGCACGAGGTCCTCGGCGAGGTGCCAGTCCCCCGTCAGCAGCCAGGCGGCGCGCAGCAGCGCGCGGCGGCGGCCCGCGACGTACGCCGCGAAGGCCTGCTCCGAGTCCGCGTCCACATGCCCTCCGTCCGGTCGGAGAGGTGGACGATGCGGGCGTAGCGGATGGTTGTCAGCCGGCCTCGATGTACGCCGCGCGCAGGTACTCGTTGACGGCCTGCTCGGGCACGCGGAACGACCGCCCGATCTGCACCGCGGGCAGCTCGCCGGAGTGCACGAGGCGGTACACGGTCATCTTCGAGACGCGCATGAGCTTGGCGACCTCGGCCACCGTCAGGAACTTCACTTCGGACAGGCTCGACGACATTGCGCACCGCTTCCGGCGTGCCGCTCGCGTGGCTTCCCCACCACGGCGCCCTAGCGGCACGGTACTGATGTGGTTGTAGCGCACCATGGGGCTGCTGCGCTATCCGCCAAACGGCTCGATCTGCTCCACCAACCGGTCGGCGAGCGGCTGGTAGAGGTGCGGCAGGACGTTGTCGTCGAGGGGCACGCAGACGCCGATCCGGCCGTCTGCCTCGCCGAGGAACAGCGCGGGGTCGTTGGAGTCGGCGAACGCCACGACGTCGAGCCCCGCCTCCCCCGCCGCGCCGGCCCACCCGTGGTCGGCCATCACGAGCCCCGGTGCGAGGCCGCCGTCGAGGAGGTGGCGCATCGGGACGGCGGAGTGCGTGTGGTTGAGCTCGCCGTGCCGCGACAGCACCGCGACGCCGCCGAGGTAGCGGAGCTGGCGCTCCTTGTCGTCGTACGACACGTCGGCGCCCGCGTCGGGCGTGAGGATCGTGCAGCCCGACTGCCTGAGCGCCTGCGCGACCGGCAGGTGGATGGCGAGCAGGCCCGCGGGGTGGCCGGTCGCGAGGAACACGTCCTCCTTGTCGCGCGCGGCCCTGGCGAGGCGCTCGGCCATGGCGTCGAGGCGTTCGAGGGTGCGAGCGGGGTCGATCGTGTCGCCGCCGTTCTCGTGGGTGTGGTCGGGCGAGACGCCGGCGCGTCCGGCCATCACCGCAAGCACCTGCTCGAACGTCACGGGCACCGGCTTCAGCCCGAACCACGACCGTTCGTCGCCGGCCGCGAGGCGGCGCATGGCGCGCAGGTTGTTGTCGCGAGGCGTCGCGACGTCACCGGCGATGCGCGACGCGACGAGGTGGTCCCTCACGCGCTCAGCCCGAGCAGCGGGAAGACGCTCTTGCGCGTCGCGGCGATGGCGCGGTCGACGGCGTCGTGCGGGTCGCCGCCGTCCCACTTGTCGTAGGTGGTCACCTTCCCGTCGAGCAGCTGCGTGGGGGCGTACTCGCCGCTGCGGCTTCGGGCCAGCTCCTGCCAGTCCTCCGGGATGCCGCCCTCGAGCGCGTCTCCTGTGACCTCGGCGAGCGCGTGCGTCCACGCCCTCGGCACGACGTGGACGATCTCGTACCCGCCGCCGCCGAGGACGACCCAGCGACCTCCGGTGAGCTCGTGCGCGAGGGCGTGCAGGAGGGCGTACGTCGCGCGCTGGCCGTCGACGGACAGCGCGAGGTGCGCGAGCGGGTCGAGCGTGTGCGTGTCGCAGCCGAGCTGGGTGACGAGCACCTGCGGCCGGTACGCGCGGAGGAGCGGCGGCACGATCCCGTCGAACGCCCGCAGCCACTGGGCGTCGTCGGTGCGCGGGGGGAGGGCGACGTTGACGCTCGTCCCGCGACCCTCGCCCGCGCCGATCTCGTCGGCGAAGCCGGTGCCCGGGAA
>DATMES010000058.1 GCA_035556555.1 Frankiaceae bacterium | reverse complement strand
TGGGCCGACGCGGGTGCGCGGGCGCCGCTCGTCCGGGGTTGACCGCCGTTCTTGTGGTGGTCCAGCGCCAAAGGGGCTCCTGCCCAGCACGATCCAGGCCCAGCGCGAGCCAGGATGGAAAAGGCTCCCGGTTGCGCAGGGGTCACGCGGAGAGGGCGGCGAGGACGGCCCTCCTGACCTCGGCCGCGTGGTCGGGGTCGATGCGCCGCACGTAGAACGTGTCCACCACCTCGTGCCCCAGCGTCGCGACCTTGGCGGACCGTACGTCGAGGTCGCAGTCGGCGAGCGCGCGCGTGATCCGGTACAGCAGCGCGACGCCGTCGCGGGCGCGGACCTCGATCACCGTCGCCGTCTCCGACGCGGTCTCGTCGATGACGACGACGGGGGGTACGGCGGGCAGCGACGAGCTCTCGTACGCCGCCGCGCGCTCCGCGAGCCGAGCCTCGACGGCGAGGCGGCCGGAGAGAGCGCGTTCGATGTCGGCGGCGAGCCGCGCCGGGTCCGGCTCCCTCCCGAACGCAGGCGCCACCACGAACTCCTGCACCCCCACCCCGTCCACCGACGCGGCGGACGCCGACCGCACGTCGAGCCGGTGCAGCGCCAGCACCCCCGCCACCCGTGCGAACGACCCCTGCCGGTCCTCCGCGACGACCGTCACGACGTCGCCCTCGACGCGGACGCCGGGCGGCCCTGGCCGAGGGGGCGCCACAGGCTCGGGGCGGGCGCCGGCGAGGAGCGCGGACGTCCGCGCCACGAGGTCCGCGACGAGGCCGGCCTTCCAGTCGTTCCAGGCGGCCGGGCCGGTCGCGCGGCCGTCGGCCTCGGTGAGCGCCGCGAGCAGGTGCAGCGTCTCCCGGTCGCCCACGGCCGCCGCGACCGACGCGACCGTCGCGGGGTCGTCGAGGTCGCGGCGGGTCGCGACGTCGGCCAGGAGGAGATGGTGGCGTACGAGCGCGACGAGGGTCTCGACGTCGGCGGCGGCGTACCCCATGCGGGTCGCGATGGTCCGTACGACGTCCATCCCGGCCGTCGTGTGGTCGCCGGGGAAGCCCTTCCCGATGTCGTGCAGCAACGTCCCCACGAGCAGCAGGTCGGGCCTGGACACGCTGCGCGCCAGCGGTGCCGCGGCCGCGGCGGCCTCGAGCAGGTGCCGGTCGACGGTGTAGCGGTGGTACGGGTTCCGCTGCGACCTGCTGCGCACCGCCGCCCACTCGGGGAACGCGCGGACGAGGATCCCGTGCTCGTCCAGCGCCTCCATCACGGGCACGGCCGCGGCACCCGTGCCGAGCAACGACACCAGCGCGTCGCGCAGCGCGGGCGGCCACGGGTCGGGCGGTGGCGGCGTGGCGGCGAGGCGTTCGAGGCTGCTCGTCGCGATCGGTACGCCGCGCGCCGCGGCCTCGGAAGCCGCGCGCCACGGCAGCACCGGGTCGTCGTGCGCACCCGCCGCGAGGACCAGCTCGCCGCCGTGCAGCGCGAGCCCCGGCGCGACGGGCGACGGGCGGGCGGGACGGGTGAGTCGGCGGCGTCGGCCCGCGAGCCAGCCGTCGACCCTGCGGAACGACTCGTCGGTCGCGTACGCGACGGTCCGCGCGGCCTCCGCCACCGACGACATCAGCGCCACCGGGTCCGGGTGGCCGAGGCGGCGCGCGACCTCGTCCTGCTCCTGCAGCGCCAGCAGGTCGCTCCCCCGGCCGCTCGACCGGTGCAGCTCGGCGCGGACCGCGAGGAGGGTGTCGTACGCCTCCCGCACGCGCGCCCCAGGCAGGTCCGTCACCCACGCCGCCGCGACGGCGCGCATCGCCTGCATGTCGCGTGTCCCGCCGCGCCCTTCCTTGAGGTCGGGCTCCAGCAGGAACGCCACCTCGCCCGCCCGGGAGTGGCGTTCGCGGACCGACTCGGCCAGCTCCACGAGGGCGCGCGGCGAGCGCTTGCGCCAGTGCTCGCGCAGCGCGGTCAGCAGCGAGGCGGTGAGCGCGGGGTCGCCGGCGACGTGCCGCGCGTCGAGCAGGCCGAGCACCGCCTTGAGGTCGGCGTCGGCGACCTCGACGGCATCGGCGACCGTACGGACGGAATGGTCGAGGGAGAGCCCGGCGTCCCAGACGGGGTACCAGACGCGGTCCGCGACCGCGGCCACGTCCGCGCGCCTGGTATGGACCAGCAGGAGGTCGAGGTCGGAGCCAGGGCAGACCTCGCGCCGCCCGACGCTGCCGACGCCGACGAGCGCGACACCGGGCTCGTTCCCCAGCAGCGAGGCGAGCCAGGTGTCGGCGAGGTCGGTCAGCGCGCGGCAGAGCGGGCGGCCCGTGAGGTCCGCCCGCTCCAGCAGCGCCTGGCGTTCAGAGCGCGTCGGTGCCCCTCTCACCGGTACGGATCCGCGTCAGCGAGTCGACGGGCGTGACCCAGATCTTGCCGTCGCCGATCTTGTCGGTACGCGCCGCCGCCGTGATGGCCGCGACGACGCGCTCGGCGTCGGCGTCGTCCACGACGACCTCGACCCGCGCCTTGGGCACGAAGTCGACGGTGTACTCCGCGCCCCGGTAGACCTCGGTGTGGCCGCGCTGGCGGCCGAACCCCTGCACCTCCGAGACGGTCATGCCCTGGATGCCGAGGTCGGTGAGGGCGGTCTTGACGTCGTCGAGCTTGAACGGCTTCACGATCGCGGTGACGAGCCTCATCAGCCGATCCTCCCCATCGCTCCGACCTCCGAGAAGGCGTACGCCGACTCCGCGTGCTGTGTCATGTCCAAGCCCTGCGCCTCCTCGTCCTCCGTCACCCGCAGGCCGATCGTCACGTCCACCGCCTTCGCGATGGCGTACGACAGCACGAACGAGAACACGAGCGTCGCCCCCACCGCCACCAGCTGGTCGATCAGGAGCGCGGTGCCGCCGCCGTTGAGGATGCCGTCGGCACCGAGCGAGTTGATGGCCTTGTCGGAGAAGACCGCGAGCAGCAGCGACCCGAGGATGCCGCCGACGAGGTGGACGCCGACGACGTCGAGCGAGTCGTCGTAGCCGAAGCGGAACTTCAGCTGGATCGCGAGGAAGCAGACCGACCCCGCGACGAGCCCGATGACGATCGGCGAGAGGCCGCCGACGAAGCCCGCGCACGGCGTGATCGCGACGAGCCCCGCGACCGCGCCGGAGGCGGCACCGAGGGTCGTGGCGTGGCCGTCCTTGAGGCGTTCGGTGAGCAGCCAGCCGAGCATGCCGGCGGCGGCGGCGAGGTGGGTGTTCATGAGCGCCTGGGCGGCGAGACCGTTGGCGCCCAGGGCGGAGCCGGCGTTGAAGCCGAACCAGCCGAACCACAGGATGCCGGTCCCGAGCATGGTCAACGGCAGCGAGTGCGGCTTCATCTGCTCGCGCGGCCAGCCACGTCGCTTCCCCACGACGAGGACGACCGCGAGCGCCGCGATGCCGGCGTTGATGTGCACGACGGTGCCGCCCGCGAAGTCGAGCGCACCGCGCTCGAACAGCCACCCCGTCGGGCTGAACACCCAGTGCGCCACCGGCGTGTAGACCAGCAGCAGCCAGGCGCCGAGGAAGACGGCGTAGCCGCGGAACTTCAGCCTGTCCGCCGTCGCGCCGGTGATGAGCGCGGGGGTGATGATCGCGAACATCATCTGGTACGCGCAGAACAGCACGACGGGGATCGTCAGCGCGAAGTCGCCCTCGTAGCCGGGCAGCCGCACGGTGCCGATGTCCTTCAAGCCGACGAGGCTGAAGTCGCCGATCAGCGGGCCGCCGTCACCGAACGCGAGGCTGAACCCGACCACCGCCCAGAGGACGCTGACCAGGCCCATCGAGAAGACGTTCTGCATCAGCATGCCGAGCACGTTCTTCGCGCGGACCATGCCGCCGTAGAAGAACGCGAGCCCGGGCGTCATGAACAGCACCAGCGCTGCGCAGACGAGGACCCAGGCGGTGTTGCCGGTGTCGATGGTGTCCAACGGGCCTCCCACGGAGTGTGTGGGGGCACTCCACCGGAGCGGCGTTACGCAGCCGTTCCTCTCGTGTTTCGGACACGTGAACTCGCAACGTCTCGCCCGCTGGCTCGTTGTGTCCTACGTGCGCAGGCTCTCGTACGTGTGGGCGGCGGCGTTCGCGGGATGCCTCTCCGCGGCCGCCGAGGTCGCCGCGCCCGTCGTGCCCGCACTGATGCTGGTGCCGTTGCTGACGCTGCTGCTGGCCCAGCTGCCGCTGCCCGCGCGTGCCGAGCGGCCGCGTACGCAGCGCCCGCCGCGCTCGGAGCTCGACCGGCACCTCTCCCGCCGCGCGTCGCGCGGCGAGGCGGAGTAGGTCGCCGCCTCACCCCGGTTTTCGTGATCTTGGCGACGTTTCTGCTGCCCGGACAGCACGAACGTTGCCAAGATCACGAACGGCGAGGCCGGCGCTCCGCGCGCGGCCCGCCTCTACCCCTCCAGCAGGGCGTCCACGAACTGGCCGGGGTCGAACGGCGCCAGGTCGTCCGGACCCTCGCCGAGACCGACGAGCTTCACCGGGATGCCGAGCTCGCGCTGCACCGCGATGACGATGCCGCCCTTGGCGGTGCCGTCGAGCTTGCTCAGCACGACGCCGGTCACGTCGACGGCCGAGGCGAACTGCTTGGCCTGCACGACGCCGTTCTGCCCGGTGGTCGCGTCGAGCACGAGCAGCACCTCGTCGATGGAGCCGAGCTTCTCGGCCACGCGCTTGATCTTGGACAGCTCGTCCATGAGGCCGGTCTTGGTGTGCAGCCGGCCCGCGGTGTCGATGAGCACGCAGTCGGCGCGCGTCTCGACGCCGGTCTTGACGGCGTCGTACGCCACCGACGCCGGGTCGCCGCCCTCCGGCCCGCGCACGACCTCCGCGCCGACGCGGCCCGCCCAGGTGGAGAGCTGGTCGGCGGCCGCCGCGCGGAACGTGTCCGCCGCGCCCAGCACCACGGAACGACCGTCGGCCACGAGCACCCGCGCGAGCTTGCCGCAGGTGGTGGTCTTGCCGGTGCCGTTGACGCCGACCACGAGGATCACGGCCGGCCTCGAGCCATCGTGCGGCAGCGTGCGCAGCGAACGGTCGACGTCGCCGATGGCGTTGAGCAGCTCCTCGCGGAGCAGCGGGCGGAGGTCGTCGGGGGTACGCGTGCCGAGCACCTTGGTGCGCGTCCGCAGCGCCTCGACGATCTCCTGGCTCGCCGCGATGCCGACGTCGGCGGAGAGCAGCGTCGTCTCGACGTCCTCCCACGTCTCCTCGTCGAGCTTCTCGCTGGAGAGCAGCGTGAGGAGGCCGCGACCGAGGGCGTTCTGCGACCGGGAGAGCCGGGAGCGGAGGCGTACGAGGCGTCCAGCCGTCGGCTCGGGGACCTCGAACGCCTCGGCCTCGGGCGGCGCCTCGACCTGCGGCGGCGGGATCGTCGGCGGCAGGTCGAGGGTCTCGACGGTGCGCCGTGGCTCGATGGTGGGTTCGGAGGCGTCGTCGCCGACGCCCGGCAGGATCTCGGGCCGGTCAGGGGCCGGGGGCAGCGCGCGCGAACGGCCCCGCGTCGCGACGAGACCGACGACGGCGAGGACCGCGAGGGCCGCTATCGCCAGGATGAGCTCAAGCACGGGCGTCCTCGCGCTCGCGGAGGCGCTGGGAGATCACGGTGCTGATGCCGTCGCCGCGCATGCTGACGCCGTACAGCGAGTCGGCGATCTCCATCGTCCGCTTCTGGTGGGTGATCATGACGATCTGGCTCGTTCCCCGGAACTCCTCGACCATGTCGAGCAGCCGGCCGAGGTTGCGGTCGTCGAGCGCCGCCTCCACCTCGTCCAAGAGATAGAACGGCGAGGGCCGCGCCCGGAAGATCGCGAACAGCAGCGCGATCGCGGTCAGTGAGCGCTCCCCGCCCGACAGCAGCGACAGCCGCTTGACCTTCTTGCCCGGCGGCCGCGCCTCGACCTCGATGCCGGATGTCAGCAGGTCGTCGGGGTCGGTGAGGATCAGCTTCCCCTCGCCCCCGGGGAAGAGGACCGAGAACACGTGCTCGAACTCCCGCGCCGTGTCCTCGAACGCGCTCCGGAACACGTCGTGGATCCGCTCGTCCACCTCCTTGACGACGAGGAGGAGGTCGCGGCGGGTGTTCTTGAGGTCCTCGAGCTGGTTGGAGAGGTACGCGTGCCGCTCCTCCAGCGCCGAGAACTCCTCCAGCGCCAGCGGGTTGACGCGGCCCAGCAGGGCGAGCTGGCGGTCGGCGGCGGCGGCGCGGCGCTCCACGACAGCGCGGTCGTACGGCGCCGGCGTCGGGTCCTCCGCGTCGCTCGGCGGGGGGACGTCGTTGTCGGGGCCGTAGTCGGCGACGAGGGTCTCGGGGTCGATGCCGTACTCCTCGGCGCAGCGGTTCTCCAGCGCCTCGATGCGCAGCCGCTGCTCGGCCCGCGCCACCTCGTCGCGGTGGGCGACGTCGGTGAGGCCTTCGAGCTCGGTGGCGAGCTCGCGGCGCTTCGTACGGACCTCGGCCAGCTCGCCCTCGTTGAGCCGCCGGCTGGCCTCGACCAGCGAACGCTCGTCGTGCGCCTGCGCGATCGACGCGTCGATCCGCGTCAACGCCTCCCGCGCCGCCTCGGCCACGGCCGCCGCGACGATGGCGCCGGTCGCGCGCTGCTGGCGCAGGGCCGCGAGGCGTTCGCGGGAGGCGCGCTCGGCGGCGGCGGCGCGTTCGAGTGCCTCGGCGCGCGAGGTCAGCGCGCGGGCGCGCTCCTCGCCGGCGACGACGCCGAGACGTACCTCGACCTCGACGGAACGTGCCTGGTGCAACGACGCCGCGGCCTCGTCGCGCGCGGACGTGTCGGGCTCGACGTCGAGCGGCGCGGCCTGCGCCTCGGCGAGCCGGTGCTCCATGGCCACGAGGCCTTCGAGGTCGCGGTCGCGGGCGTCCTCGGCGGCGCGCTGCGCCTGGTCGAGGCGTTCGGCCTCGTCGGCGGCGGCGCGCTGCGCGGAGCCGAGGAGGTTGAGCTGCTCGGCGATCGCGGCCATCTGCGCGTCGGACTCGTGGAGCTGCTCCAGCGCGCGGTCGAGGTCGACCTGGAGGCGGTCGAGGTCTGTCCGCGCGGTCGTCAGCGCGAAGCGCAGCCGGTCGGCGGACATGGTCGCGTCGGCGAGGCGTTCGGCGGCCTCGTCGGCGGCGGCCTGCACCTCCAGCAGCGACGGCGCGGACGCCCCGCCGCCGACAGCGAGCCACGCGGAGAGCAGGTCGCCCTCGGCAGTGGCGACGGTGAGGTCGGGGTGCTGGGCGACCAGCGCGCGAGCGGCGCCGATGTCTGCCACGACCGCGACCGAGCCGAGGATGCGGCGTACGGCGGCGTCGAGCGTTGCCGGCGCCGTGACGAGGTCGAGCGCCCACTCGGCACCGTCGGGGAGGTCGTACCGGGGGGCGTCGCCGGCCGTGGCGCCGCCGACGAGCAGCGTCGCGCGGCCCGCGTCGTCGGTCTTGAGCAGGTCGAGCGCGCGGACCGCCGCGTCGGGCGAGTCGACGGCCACGGCGTCGGCGAGCGACCCGAGGGCGGCGGCGATCGCGACCTCGGAGCCTGGGCGTACGGACAGCACCGAGGCGACGGTGCCGAGCAGGCCGGGGAGGCGTTCGCCGGCGTCGACCAGGGCCCCGGCGCCGTCGCGGCGGAGCAGTGACATCTCCAGTGCCTCGCGGCGCGCCGACCAGAACGACTTCTCGCGCTCGGCCTCGCGCTCCTCCGCGACGAGCTGCTCGACGCGGATCGTGGCCTCGGTGAGGGCGGCGTTGGCGGCCTCGTACGTCGCGTCGAGGCCCGACTCCCCGCCTTCCAGCGTGATGACCTGCTGCTGCACGACGAGGAACTCGCCGCGGGCGCGTTCGGCGCGACGTTCGGCCTCGAGGCGGGCGGCGGCGAGGCGGCCGATCTCCTCGTCGGCGGCGGCGGCGCGGCTGCGCAGGGCGTTGACCTCGCCGACGAGCGTGGCCAGGCCCTCGCGGCGGTCGGCCTGCGCGCGGGCGGACGCGACGAGCGCCTGCTCCTCGGCGCGCAGCGCCTGCTCCAGCGTCGCGCGGGTGGCCTCGGCGTCGGCGAGCCGCGCCTTGTCGGCCTCCAGCGCCTCGCGGACCGCGGCCTCCTCCTCGCGTACGGTGCGCGCCTCGGCCTCGAGGTCCTCCGCGCTCCGTCCTGGGCGCGCCTCGGCCTCGATGTCGGTGGCGAGGTTGCGGGCCCGCTCGCCGGCCAGCTCGGCGGTGCCGCGGAAGCGTTCACGCAGCGACGAGAGCCGGTAGAACGTCTCCTGCGCCCGCGCCAGCAGCGGCGCGTCCGCGGCGAGCGCGGCCTCCAGCTCGGCCTCGCGGGCGGTGACGGCGGCGAGGCTGGTCTCGACGGCCGTACGCCGCGACCGCAGCTCCTCCTCGTCGCGCAGCTCCGCGGCCATGACCGTCCGCAGCCCGAGCAGGTCGTCGGCGAGCAGCCGCAGCCGCATGTCGCGCAGCTCGGCCTGGATGACGGCGGCGCGGCGGGCGATCTCGGCCTGCTTGCCGAGCGGCTTGAGCTGGCGGCGCAGCTCGGCGGTGAGGTCGTTGAGCCGGGTGAGGTTGGCCTGCATCGCGTCGAGCTTGCGGAGGGCCTTCTCCTTGCGCTTGCGGTGCTTGAGGACGCCCGCGGCCTCCTCGATGAAGCCACGGCGCTCCTCGGGCCGCGCCGACAGCACGGCGTCGAGCTGGCCCTGGCCGACGATGACATGCAGCTCGCGGCCGATGCCGCTGTCGGAGAGCAGCTCCTGGACGTCGAGCAGGCGGCAGGGGGTGCCGTTGATGGCGTACTCGGACTCGCCGCTGCGGAACATCAGGCGGCTGATCGTCACCTCGGTGTAGTCGATCGGGAGGGCGCCGTCGGCGTTGTCGATCGTCAGCACGACCTCGGCGCGGCCGAGCGCGGGGCGCCCGGGCGTGCCGGCGAAGATGACGTCCTCCATCTTGCCGCCGCGCAGCGCCTTCGCGCCCTGCTCGCCGAGGACCCAGGCGATGGCGTCGACGACGTTCGACTTGCCGGAGCCGTTCGGGCCGACGACGGCGGTGATGCCAGGCTCGAACTTCAGCGTCGTCGCGGTCGCGAAGGACTTGAAGCCACGGAGCGTGAGGCTCTTGAGGTGCACGCGCTGGTCCCTGCCTGCGGACGTGGGGAAGTCCAGTGCTGAGCCTAGCGGGGAATGGTCCGGACATACGTGAGGGACGCCGGGGTGGCGTCCCTCAGGTCTGGGTGGTGGCTAGCTGTACGCCGGCTCCCGCTGCTCGATGAGCAGGTCCGGAGCGACCGCGGCCTCGAGCTCCTGGGTGGCCCGCGCGTCGGCGAGCTCGGCCTCGAGCTCCTTGACCCTGCGCTGCAGGCGGCGTACCTCGTCCGCCAGGCGCATGTCGGTGCCGATGCCTACGTGACCGAGGAGAGCCTTGGCCATGGTGTGTCGTCCTCCAGAGGTCCGGGGCCCGGGGGTGAGCCGGGGGCGCTGGTCGTATGACAGCCGACGCGCCTTCTGCCATCGAGAGTGACACGCGATCTTGGGCACGGTCAAGGGTCGAGTTACGTTACGGTCACGGTCACTTGAGCCGGGTGCGCTCAGGATTTCCGGTCACCGCTCCACGAACCCGGACAAGTTGCCGCGCGCCTCGCTCCACCGCTCGGTGACGGTGCTCACGTGCCCTGGTGTGTGGGGGCTTCGCAACGCCGCGAGGAGGCGTTCGCAGGCATCCCGCGGGCCCTCGGCGACGACCTCGACGCGGCCGTCGTCGAGGTTCGTGGCCTTGCCGACCAGGCCGTTCTCCAGCGCCCGCGACCGCGTCCACCAGCGGAAGCCGACGCCCTGCACGCGGCCGCGCACCCACGCGGTCAGGCGGACGTCGGTCACGACGTAGGGTCTACCGGATGCGCATCGCCCTCGCCACCAACGCCGAGTTCGCCGAGCTGTTCTTCGACGACGAGCCGCTGCGTGCCGGGCTGCTGTCCCGTGGCGCGGCGGTGGACGCGGCCGTCTGGGACGACCCCGGGGTGGACTGGGCGGCGTACGACCTCGTGGTCGTCCGCTCCACCTGGGACTACGTCGAGCGGCGCGACGAGTTCGTGCGGTGGGCCCGCTCCGTGCCGCGCCTGGCCAACTCCGCGCGGCTCGTCGAGTGGAACACCGACAAGACGTACCTCCGTGCCCTGGGCTCGGCCGGAGTGCCCGTGGTGCCGACCGCGTGGCTGACCTCGCCGGCGTCGCTGCCCGCCCTGCTGAGCGAGCGCGGCTGGACCCGCGCGGTCGTGAAGCCGGCGGTCTCGGCAGGCGCGCGCGACACGCTCCTGTGCTCGCCGGACGACGCGGAGGGGCAGGCGCTGCTCGACAAGCTCGTGTCGAACGGCACCGCGATGGTGCAGCCGTACCTACCGTCCGTCGAGGAGTACGGCGAGCGCTCGCTGCTGTTCGCCGACGGCGTCTTCACGCACGCCGTACGCCGCAACCCCGCGCTGACGACGGAGGGCTTCACCCGCTACGACGCGCGGCTGGTCGACCCCGCGGACGACGAGCTGGCGGTGGCGCGCGCGGTGTTCGAGCAGCTGCCCGAGACGCCGCTCTACGCCCGCGTCGACGTCGCCCGCGACGAGCGCGGCGTACCCCTGCTCATGGAGCTGGAGGTCACCGAGCCGCAGCTGTTCCTGCGCTTCTCCCCCGCGGCGGCGGAGACGCTGGCGGACGCGGTCGTGGCGCGCGCTGGCAGCGCGGGCAGTAGTACGACGACCGGTTCATGAAAGCGTCCCGCTTGATGACCGTCCCGCAGCGGGAGCACGGCTCGCCCTCGCGCCCGTAGACCTCCAGCCGCCGCTGGAACAGCCCACTGACGCCCTCCGTGGACACGTACAGCGCGTCGAAGGACGTGCCCCCCGCCCGCAGGGAGTCGTGGAGGACGTCGCGGACGGACGCGAGCAGTCTCGTGACGTCGGGCTTCGTGAGCGAGGCGGTCGGGCGGTCGTAGTGCAGCTTGGCACGCCAGAGCGACTCGTCGGCGTAGATGTTGCCGACGCCCGAGATCAGCGACTGGTCGAGCAGCGCGCGCTTGATCGTCGTGGCCTTGCGCCTGAGCTTGGCGGCGAAGGCGGCGTCGTCGAACGCCTCGTCCAGCGGGTCGCGCGCGATGTGCGCGATGTGGCCCGGCACGTCGTCGCCGCCCCCGGCTACGACGAACAGCCCGCCGAACGTCCGCTGGTCCACGAAGCGCAGCTCCCGCCCGCCGTCGTCGAACGTGAACCGCACCCGCAGGTGCGTCTCCTCCGGCTTGTCGGGAGGTACGACGAGCAGCTGGCCGCTCATGCCGAGGTGGCCGGTGAGCGCGTCGCCGGAGTCGAGCGGCAGCCAGAGGTACTTGCCGCGGCGGTTGGCGCTCTCGACCCGGCGGCCTCGGAGCAGGGACACGAAGTCGTCGGGGCCCGCCTCGTGGCGGCGTACGGCGCGGGGGTGGTGCACGTGCACGGTCTCGATGCGGCGGCCGGCCACACCGCGTTCGAGGCCGCGTCGTACGACCTCGACCTCGGGCAGCTCGGGCACTAGTCCGGTGTCCCCGGACCCTCGGAGAGCTCGTTCCAGGCGGCCTCGGCGGCCTTCTGCTCGGCCTCCTTCTTGCTCTTGCCCTCGCCGCCGCCGCGTTCGATGCCGCCGACGACCGCGGTCGCGACGAACCTCTTCGCGTGGTCGGGGCCGCTCTCCGTGACGACGTACTCCGGCACGCCGAGCATCCGCGAGGCAGTCAGCTCCTGGAGGCTGGTCTTCCAGTCGAGGCTCGCGCCGCGCGTGGACGCGTCGGCCATGAGCGGGTCGAAGAACCGGTGGATCACCTTGCTCGCGCAGGCCAGGCCGCGGTCGAGGTAGACCGCGCCCAGCAGCGCCTCGAACGTGTCCGCCAGGATGCTCGCCTTGTCGCGCCCGCCGCTGAACTCCTCGCCGCGGCCGAGCAGCAGCCACTCGCCCACGCCGATGCCGCGGGCGACGTCGGCGAGGGCGTTCATGTTGACGACGGAGGCGCGCAGCTTGGCGAGGTGCCCCTCGGGGAGGTCGTCGTACGTGTTGTAGAGGTGGTCGGTCACGACGATCGACAGCACCGCGTCGCCGAGGAACTCGAGGCGCTCGTTGGTGGGGAGGCCGCCGTGCTCGTACGCGTAGCTGCGGTGCGTGAGTGCGCGGCGCAGCAGGTCGCGGTCGCGGATCGTCACCCCGAGGGACTTCTCGAGGTCCGTACGCCGCGGCGTCAGGTCGGGCGTCGTCACACGCGCGCCAGGACGTAGTCGACGGCCTGTCCGACGGTGTGGATGTCGTCGAGGTGGGCGTCCTCGATGGTGAGCGGGAGGCGCTCCTCGACGATCTCCGCGATCTCGCAGAGCGCGAGGGAGTCGCAGCGCAGGTCGTCCACCAGCCGCGTCTCGCGGGTCACGCTCGCCGGCTCGACCTCCATGACCGTGACGACCGCGTCGCGGACCACGCCGAACACCTCCTCCGCCGTCACGACAACCCCGCCATCGCGCGCCGCCGGGCGACGAGCTCGGAGAGCGTCAGCGTGAGACGCGGCAGGAGGTCGTGGCGTACGGCGTCCGCGGCGATGGTCACGGCCGCCGCGACCGCGCGAGCCGAGGCGCCGCCGTGGCCGACGACCGCGACGCCGTCGACGCCGAGCAGGATCGCGCCGCCGTGGTCGTCGGGGTCGAGCGCTCCGCCGCGGCCGAGGGCCGCCTCGATGCCCTTGAGGAGGACGTTGCCGGTGAAGCCGTCGGTGACGACGACGTCGGCGGGGCCGCCGAGGACGATGTCGTGGCCCTCGACGTTGCCGACGAACTCGACGGGCAGGTCGGCCAGGAGGTCGTACGCCGCCTTGCGCAGGTCGTCGCCCTTGCCGGGCTCGTGACCGAGGTTGAGCAGGCCGACGCCGGGGCGTTCGATCCCGAGGGAGACGGCGTACGCCGTGCCGGTCAGCGCGAACTGCGCCAGCAGGTCGGGGCCGCAGTCGGGGTTGGCGCCGGCGTCGAGGAGGACCACGCGGCCTTGCGGGGTGGGGACCACCACGGCGACGGCAGGTCGCGTGACGCCGGGGAGGCGGCCGAGGGTGAAGAGCGCGGCGGCGAGGGCGGCGCCGGAGCTGCCGACGGAGACGGTGGCGTCGGCGAGGCCGTCGCGGACCAGCTTCGCGGCGACGCGGACGGTGGCGTCGCGCTTCGCGCGCACGGCGCGCGCCGGGTCCTCGGCCATGCCGACGGACTCGGAGGCGTGGACGATCTCGAAGCGACCTGCGGCGGCGCGGGCGGAGAGCCGGCCGGCGGCGACCTCCTCGGGACCGACGAGCACGACCTGGACGTCAGGCCGTTCGTCGGAGACGAGCAGGGCGCCGTCGATCACGGCGTCCGGTGCCGCGTCGCCCCCCATCAGGTCGAGGGCGACGCGGACGGTCATCCGACCTCGAGGACCTGACGGTCGTTGTACGTGCCGCACGTGGGGCACGCGGCGTGGGGCAGCTTCGCCTGCTTGCAACGCCCGCAGGTCGAGATGACGACGGGAGCCGCCTTCCACTGCGAACGCCGCGAGCGCGTGTTGCTGCGCGACATCTTGCGCTTCGGGACCGCCATCGTTGCCTACTCCTCGTCGTTCACGGTCAGGTCGTTCAACGCCGCCCACCTCGGGTCGACCGGGGTCTCTTCGTGACCGCAGCCGACGTCGTCGCGCCGGGCACCGCACACCACACACAGCCCCCCGCAGTCCTCGCGGCAGAGCGGCGTGAGCGGCAGCGCCAGGACCACGGCGTCGCGGAGCACGGGCTCGAGGTCGAGGTAGTCGCCTTCCAGGCGGCTCGCCTCGTCCTCGGTCGCGTCCGACTCGGGGTAGGCGTACAGCTCCTGCAGGTCCACCTCGATGGACGAGGCGACCGGGTCGAGACAGCGCCCGCACTCACCAGCGAGCGGCCCGGTGACCGTTCCGGAGACCAGCACGCCCTCCATCACGGACTCG
Organism: Frankiaceae bacterium; assembly: GCA_035556555.1. Classification (GTDB taxonomy): domain Bacteria; phylum Actinomycetota; class Actinomycetes; order BP-191; family BP-191; genus BP-191. The sequence continues at coordinate 6,886 of DATMES010000058.1, read as the reverse complement.
AGCCGCAACCGGAGGTCGAGCCGGGACCCCGGAGGGACCCCGATCATGCCCACTCCCAGGTCGCTGGGCGCCGTGGCCTGGAACTCGACCTTCCGCTGCGATCCCGGGCGCCGGCTGAGCTCGCGAGTGTCGATCACGAGCGGCTGACGCGGGTCGAGGCGGGTCGAGTTCCTGTTCTCGGGCACGGCGATCTCGGAGGTGGCACAGACCAACGGGGAACTTTACCAGAACGCTCGCCCTGGACCGTTCTTTGAAGATCACGACGCTCGAGACCGGCGTACGGACTGCAGAGAACGAGCGGAGACCGCCGCCCACGTGGCGCGCAGATCGGCGACCACGTCGTCGGCACGACGCACCTGGGCGTGGGTGTAGCGAACGGTGACGTAGCCCGCGCGCCGTAGCAGCCGGTCCTTCTCGCGGTCGTGCAGGAACGTCGCGCGGTCCACGCGGTGCGCGTCGCCATCCCACTCCACGACCAGCCCGCCGCCGCCGGGCAGCCGCAGCAGGCAGTCGCTCGGCCCCGCGCCGCGTGCCACGACCACGCCACACTCCGGACCGGGGAGGCCGGCACGCCGGAGCAGCGCATGGCCCCGGGCGTGGCAACGACGAGTCGACGCCGGCGAGCACGAGCGAGGCTGCCCGGCGGGCGGCGGCGGAGCCGGTACGCCCGCGGCGGCACGCGCCGAGAACGGCCGTCGCGAGCCCCGGCCGCGCGAACGCCGCCGCCTGGACGATCGCGTGCAGCCGGTCGCGGGGCACGTACCACGCGATATCGACGATCGTGTCCGGGACGCCGGTCAGCACGAGCCCGTCGGTCGCGGTGAACACTCGCCGCGGCCACGTCGACGCCCGGACGATGCGGACGCCGTCGAGGTCCGGAGCCGAGTCGGCGAACGGGACCACGAGGTCGACGCTCGATGGCTCCGGCACGCCGAGGTCGTGGAGGTACGCCGCCGAGAGCCCGGCCAGGGCGACGCGACGCGTCGAGCCGGTGCGAGCGGCGTACCGGACGGCGAGGAACGCCGCCGCGCACGTGGTCACGAACGTCGGCGGCGCCCCGGCCACGACGTACACGCCGGAGTGTCGTTCGACCCAGGCCCGTGCCTCGAGCCGGCCCGCGATCTGGCGCTCGGACATGCCGGCGCCTCGTGCCTGGCGGTGGTGTACGGCACCCGCCTGGGTGCGCAGGAGCGCGTTGACGACGTCGAGAGTGTCCATCTGCCGAGCGTGGCGGCTCGTGGTGGCCGCGCAACGGGGTCCCAAGCAATCTGTGGACGACGGTTCAGCCGTCCACAGCCTCGCCTGCCCCTCGTTCTCTGCAGGTCACCCGCCGGTCTCGAGCGTGGTGATCTTCAAAGATCGTTCCAGAACAAGGCACAGCGAAGGGCGAGTTGGGTGGGGTCAGTGCTCGGGGAGGGGATCGTCGGGCAGCAAGGTGCCGTCCCGCAGCTCCTCCAGCTCGTGGCGGCCGCGCAGCTTGTCGCGCCCGCGCTCCACCGCCCCGAGCGTCTTGTGCAGGACGACCTCGAAGTTGGCGAGCTTGGCGTCGACGTAGTCCTCGACCTCCAGGCGCATCTGCCGCGCGTTCTCCTTGGCGTCGGCGACCACACGCTCGGCCTCCTTCGTGGCCGACTGCATGACCTCCGTACGCGACACCAGCCGCTGCGCCTCGACCCGCGCGTCGGCGATGATCCGGTCGGCCTCCTTGCGCCCGCCGTCGATCACCTCGTCGCGGTCCTTGATGACCCACTGCGCCTCGCGCAGCTCGTCGGGGAGCGACGCGCGCAGCTCGTCGAGCAGCGCCAGCATCTCCGCCTTGTTGACGAGAACGGACGCCGACAGCGGCATCGACTTGGCCGACTCCACCATCTCGGTGATCTCGTCGAGCTTGGCCTGGGCGTTGGCCTGGGCATCCATGCGTTGCTACTCCGGGGGAGCTTGGGCGGGCAGGCGCGCGGCCAGCCGCTGGGCGACGACGTCCGGGACGAGCTCGGACACGTTCCCACCGTACTTCGCCACCTCTTTGACGAGGCTGGACGAGAGGAATGAGTAGAGCGGGTTCGTCGTCATGAACATCGTCTCGACGTCGCCGAGGCGGTGGTTCATCTGCGCCATCTGCAGCTCGTACTCGAAGTCGCTGACCGCCCGCAGCCCCTTGACGATGACGGGGATGTCGCGCGCCTTGCAGAAGTCGACGAGCAGGCCGCGGAACGAGTCGACGCGCACGTTGGGCCACTGCGCGCAGGTCGCTTCGAGCAGCTCGATGCGCTCGGGGATGCCGAACAGGCCCTGCTTGTTCTCGTTGACGAGCACCGCGACGGTGACCTCGTCGTACATCCCGGCCGCACGGCCGACGATGTCGAGGTGGCCGTTCGTGACGGGGTCGAACGACCCCGGGCAGACGGCTCTTCTCACTCCTTGATCACGCGGCGACCGTACCAAAGCACGCCCTCGCCATACCGCCGCTCGCGCACCCGCTCCACGCCCTCCGGCCAGACGGGCTCCGGCGAGCGCACCGAACGCTCCACCACGACCACCTCGGCGCGCACCGCGGCGAGCACGCGCGCGACGATCTCGTCGCTGACGTCGTACGGCGGGTCGAGGAACGCGATGTCGTACGACGCCGCGTCCGCCCCCAGGAAACGTTCGACCCGGTCCACGACGACGCGGGCGCCGGGGAGGCCGACGGCCTCGGCGTTGCGCTTGATGACCGAGGCGGCCTTCATGTCGGACTCCACGAGCACCGCCGCCGCCGCGCCGCGGGACAACGCCTCCAGGCCCACCGCGCCGGAGCCGGCGTAGAGGTCGAGGACCCGGGCGCCGTCGATGTCGGTCAGCGTGGCGAGCGTCGAGAACAGCCCCTCCCTCGCGCGGTCGCTCGTGGGCCGGGTGTCCTTGCCGGCAGGCGCGAGCAGAGGCCGGCCGCGCGCCGTACCCCCGATCACTCTCATCCGGGGTCCCCGCGGCGGCACGAGCGCAGCGAGCGGCGTCGTGGGGTATCTCTCACGCCTTCTCCAGGTACTCGGCGCGCTCCTCGTCGAGCATCGCGGCGATCGCGTCGCGCAGCGCGGGCTGCCCGGCCAGGTCGGGGTCGGCCTCGACCAGCGCCGTCGCCTCCTCGCGCGCGGCGACGATGAGTTCGCCGTCGCTGAGCAGCTCCAGCAGCCGGAGGCGGGAGCGCCGGCCCGACTGCGTAGCCCCGAGTACGTCGCCCTCCCGCCGCTGCCGCAGGTCCAGCCCGGCCAGCTCGAAGCCGTCGAGCGTCTCCGCGACCGCCGCCACCCGCTCGCGCGACGGGGAGCCGTCGGGCGCCTCGGTGACGAGCAGGCAGGTCGCCGCGTGCGTGCCACGGCCGACCCGCCCGCGGAGCTGGTGCAGCTGGCTGATGCCGAAGCGTTCGGCGTCGAGGACCACCATGACGGTCGCGTTGGGGACGTCCACGCCGACCTCGATGACGGTCGTGGACACGAGCACGTCGATCTCGCCCGTCGCGAACCGCCGCATGACCGAGTCCTTGACGTCGGCGGGCAGCCGTCCGTGCAGCATCTCGACGCGCAGCCCGGCCAGCTCGCCGTCGCGCAGCGCGGGGAACACGTCCATCACCGCCAGCGGCGGCCGCCGCGCCTCCTCGTCGGAGTCCACCGGCTCCAGGCCGTCGTCGCCCTCCGCCTCGCCGATCCGCGGGCAGACCACGAACGCCTGCCGCCCCGCCGCCACCTCCTCCCGCACCTTCTGCCACGCTCGCTGCAGGAACGCCGGCTTCTCCGGGGGCACCACGTACGTCGAGATCGGCGAACGCCCCTTCGGCAGCTCGGTCAGCGTCGACGTCTCCAGGTCGCCGTAGACCGTCATGGCGACGGTGCGCGGGATCGGCGTCGCGGTCATGACGAGGACGTGCGGCGGCTGTACGCCCTTGCCGCGCAGCACGTCCCGCTGCTCCACCCCGAACCTGTGCTGCTCGTCCACCACCACGAGCCCGAGGTCGCGGAACACGACGTCCGGCTCCAGCAGCGCGTGGGTGCCGACCACGATGCCCGCCTCGCCGCTCGCCAGCGCAGCGAGCGCTTCACGACGGGCGGCCGCGGACGTCGAGCCGGTCAGGAGGACGACGCGCGTGGACACCTCCGCCGCCCCCAGCTCGCCTGCCATGCCGAGCGGCCCGAGCAGGTCACGGATGCCACGCGCGTGCTGCGTCGCCAGGACCTCGGTGGGCGCCATGAGCGCCGCCTGCCCGCCCGCGTCGACCACGGTCAGCATCGCGCGCAACGCCACCACGGTCTTGCCCGACCCGACCTCGCCCTGCAGGAGCCGGTGCATCGGGTGGGAGGCCGCGAGGTCAGCGTCGATGCGCGCCGCGACCTCCTCCTGCCCCGCCGTGAACGTGAACGGCAGCCCCGCCTCGAACGCGTCCACCAGCCCGCCCGGCACGCGTACGCGCGGGGGTGTCGGCTCCATCCGCGCCAGCCGCCGGCGCTGGGCGAGCGCGACCTGGAGGACGTACGCCTCGTCCCACTTGAGGCGGTCGCGCGCGCGGTCCAGCGCCTCGACGGACGCCGGCCGGTGGATGCCGCGCAGCGCGTCGTCGAGCGCCATCAACTCCCGGGACTCGCGGAGGGTCTCGGGAAGGGGGTCGGGCAAGGGGTCGAGCGTGTCGAGGACGACGCGGACGGCCTTCGCGATCTGCCAGGAGGCGATCTTCTCCGACGCCGGGTAGACGGGGATCAGCTTGCCGGCGAAGTCCTCCACGACCTCCTCGGCGTCGCCGTCGAGGAGCTGGTACTCGGGGTTGTTGAGCTGCCGCTTGCCGCGGAAGTCGGTCACCTTTCCCGCGAACAGCGCCTGCCGACCTGGCCGTAGCTCCCGCTCGCGCCACGGCTGGTTGAAGAACGTCAGCGTCAGGCTCCGCCGCCCGTCCCCCACCACGGCCTCGAACAGCTGTCCGCGCCGCTGCCGCATCGGGCGGACGTTGGTGCGCATGACCTCGGCCATGACCGTCACGTGGTCGCCGATGTGCAACGCCGCCAGGTCGGTGAGCCGCCCGCGCTCCGCGTAGCGGCGGGGGTAGTGGTGCAGCAGGTCGCCGGTCGTACGCAGCGACAGCGCGCTCTCCATGACCTTCGCGGTCTTGTCGCCGAGCAGCCGCTTCAGCGGCGTGTCCATGCTCACTCGACGCCCAGCAGCAGCGGGTAGTGCGGCTGGCCGCCCGGGTGCACCTCCGCCTCGACGAGCGGGTACGCCGCCGCGAGGCGTTCGGCGAGCGCGTCGCCGAGCCCCGGCGCCGCGCCCTCGCCGGTGACGACCGTGACGAGCTCGCCGCCGGCCGCGAGCATCCGGCAGAGGACGTCCCACGCGACCTCGGCGACGTCGACGCCGATGACCGCCACGTCGCCGTCCACCAGCCCGAGCACGTCACCCGCCCGGCACGGCCCGACGATCGTCTGCGCGTCGCGAACGGCTGTCGTCACCTCGGCGTACCGCGTCGCGCTCGCCGCCCCCGACATCGCGATCGCGTCGTCCGCGAAGCCGCGCGTCCCGTCGGCCACCGCCAGCGCCGCGAGCCCCTGGACGGGTGACCGCGTGGGTACGACGTGCACGTCGCGCCCCAGCGCCCGCGCCTCGGCGGCGGCGGCAGCGGCAGGCGCGTGGACGTTGCCGTCGTTGGGCAGCAGCACGACCTCGGCCGCCCCGGTGGCGAGCACCGCGTCGAGCAGCTCGCCGGTCGAGGGCGACGCGGAGGGCCCGCCGGCGACGACGACGGCGCCGGCCGCCTCGTACAGCTCCACCAGCCCAGGCCCCTGCACGACCGCGACGACCGCGCGCCCGGAGACCTCGACGGCGGCCGGGTCGGACGGCGCCATCTGGTCGGCGAAGCGCGTCACCGTGATGCGGTGCGGGCGCCCGGCCTCGACGCCCGCCTCGATGGCGGCGCCGACGTCGTTGACGTGGACGTGGACGTTCCAGAGGCCGTCGCCGCCGACGACGACCAGCGAGTCGCCGAGCGTCGCGAGCCGCTCCTTCAGGGCATCGACCGACGGGGCGTCGAGGAGGTACTGCACCTCGTACGCGTACGCCTCGCTCCCCGACTCGCGCGCGGCCGTCAGCGCGGCGCCGCGGCGGACCAGGGGCTGCGGCACGGCCGGCGCCGCTTCGCCGGTGACGACGGACACCAGCGCGTCGAGGACGACGCAGAGCCCGCGCCCGCCCGCGTCGACGACGCCGGCGGCGGCCAGCGCCGGCAGCTGGGACGGCGTACGCGCCAGCGCCTCCGATGCCCCGCGCGCGGCGGCGAGCACGACGGCGCGCAGGTCCTCGGGGTCGGCGCCCTCGGCGGCGTCGGCGGCCGCGCGGGCCACCGAGAGGATCGTGCCCTCGACGGGGGCGGCGACGGCGCCGTACGCCGCCTCGGCCGCGCGCCGCAGCGCCTTCTGCAGGTCGGCCGCGGAGCCCTCGCCGAACGCCTCCCCCGCGCCGCGGAGCAACTGGCTGAGGATGACGCCGGAGTTGCCCCTGGCGCCGAGCAGCGCACCGCGCGCGGCGGCGGCGAGCACGGCCGGGAGGTCGTCGGTCGAGGGCAGCGCGGCGGCGACCGAGTCCATGGTCAGGCAGAGGTTGGTGCCGGTGTCGCCGTCGGGGACGGGGTAGACGTTGAGGTCGTCGATCTCGGCCCGGTGCGTGTCGAGCGCGGCGCGCGCGGCGGCGAGCCAGCGGCGTACCGCCGCGGCGTCCACCCGCTCGAGCGCTGTCATGGCCGGACTCTACGGCGCCGGTGGGACAGGTTTCCCAAACAGGCAGGCCGTTGTGTACCCTATGCCGGTTGTCCGTGTTCGACTGAGGAGCTGTTGGCAGTGGCGAGCGTCTGCGATGTCTGTGGCAAGGGGCCGGGCTT
>DATMES010000057.1 GCA_035556555.1 Frankiaceae bacterium | reverse complement strand
AAGAACAAGAAGCGCTAGGGAGCACGAGACCATGCCGCGGAGCCTCAAGAAGGGCCCCTTCGTCGACCAGCACCTGCTGGACAAGGTCGACGACCAGAACACCAAGGGGACCAAGAACGTCATCAAGACGTGGTCGCGTCGCTCGACGATCATCCCCGACATGCTCGGGCACACGATCGCCGTCCACGACGGTCGCAAGCACGTCCCGGTCTTCGTGACCGAGGGCATGGTCGGCCACAAGCTCGGCGAGTTCGCGCCCACGCGCACGTTCCGCGGGCACGTGAAGGACGAGCGGAGGGCGCGTCGTGGCTGAGCAGCAGACCTACCCGGGCGCCATGGCGAAGGCGCGGTACGTCCACGTCTCGCCGATGAAGGCGCGCCGCGTCGTCGACATGATCCGCGGCCTGCCCGCGACCGAGGCGCTGAACGTCCTGAAGTTCGCGCCCCAGGCCGCGAGCGAGGACGTCTACAAGGTCGTCGCCTCCGCGATGGCCAACGCCGAGCACAACGCGCACCTGCGCGACCGTGACCGGCTCGTCGTCGCCCAGGCGTTCGTCGACGAGGGCCCGACCATGAAGCGGTTCCGCCCCCGCGCGCAGGGCCGGGCGTACCGGATCCGCAAGCGGACGTGCCACATCACGGTCGTCGTCGAGAGCCGTGAGCCCGCGACCGCGGCGCGGTCGACCAGCAGCAGAGGAGGGGCCCGCTAGTGGGGCAGAAGGTCAACCCGCACGGGTTCCGGCTCGGTATCACCACCGAGTGGAAGTCCCGCTGGTACGCGGACAAGGAGTACAAGGACTACGTCAAGGAGGACGTGGCGATCCGGCGCATGCTCGGCAAGGGCATGGAGCGCGCCGGCATCAGCCGCGTCGACATCGAGCGGACGCGTGAGCGCGTGCGCGTCGACATCCACACCGCGCGGCCCGGCATCGTCATCGGCCGTCGCGGCGCGGAGGCGGACCGCATCCGTGGCGACCTCGAGAAGCTGACCGGCAAGCAGGTCCAGCTCAACATCCTCGAGGTCAAGAACCCCGAGATCGACGCGCAGCTCGTCGCGCAGGGCGTCGCCGAGCAGCTCTCGTCCCGCGTGTCGTTCCGGCGCGCGATGCGCAAGGGCATGCAGACGGCGATGAAGGCCGGCGCCAAGGGCATCCGGGTGCAGTGCTCGGGCCGCCTCGGCGGCGCGGAGATGAGCCGCTCGGAGTTCTACCGCGAGGGCCGCGTGCCGCTGCACACCCTCCGCGCGAACATCGACTACGGCTTCTACGAGGCCCGTACGACGTTCGGCCGGATCGGCGTCAAGGTCTGGATCTACAAGGGCGACGTCGTCCAGAGCCGGGCCGAGCGCGAGGCGCAGGAGCAGGCCGTTCGCGCCTCGCAGGCGCAGCGCCGTCCGGCCCGCAAGGGCCCGCGTTCCTCGGCGGCCGGCCAGGCCGGTGCCGCGGACGCGCTGCCGGTGGAGGCCACGACCGAGGTCGCCGCGCCGCAGCAGGCCGAGGTGTCCGCGCCTCCGGCCGAGACGCCCGCCGAGATCACGGGCGGCGCCGACGTGGCCACGACGACCGACCAGGGCGAGACGACGACTGAGGGGGGTGCCGAGTAATGCTCATCCCTCGCAGGGTCAAGCACCGCAAGCAGCACCACCCCGACCGGAGTGGCGCGGCCAAGGGCGGCACGAAGGTGACGTTCGGCGAGTTCGGCATCCAGGCGCTGGAGTCGGCGTACGTCACCAACCGGCAGATCGAGTCGGCTCGTATCGCCATGACCCGGCACATCAAGCGTGGCGGCAAGGTCTGGATCAACATCTACCCGGACCGCCCCCTCACGAAGAAGCCCGCCGAGACCCGCATGGGCTCCGGCAAGGGTTCGCCGGAGTGGTGGATCGCCAACATCAAGCCGGGCCGCGTCATGTTCGAGCTGTCCGGTGTCCCGGAGCCCATCGCCGCGGAGGCCATGCGCCGCGCGATGCACAAGCTCCCGATGAAGTGCCGGTTCGTGAAGCGCGAGGTGGGCGAGTAATGGCCGACGCCAGCGAGCTCCGCGGGCTGAGTGACGACGAGCTCGTCACCCGCCTGCGCGAGTCGAAGGAAGAGCTGTTCAACCTGCGTTTCCAGAACGCGACCGGACAGCTGGACAACAACCGGCGGCTGCAGACCGTCCGCCGGGAGATCGCGCGCATCTACACCGTGATGCGTGAGCGCGAGCTCGCGTCGCTGTCCGGCGGTGCGGCGTAATGGGAGAGAACGACGTGACCGAGGCCCGTGGCTTCCGCAAGGTCCGTGAGGGCCTTGTCGTGAGCGACAAGATGGACAAGACCGTGGTCGTCGCCGTGGAGGACAGGGTCCAGCACCCGCTCTACGGCAAGACCATGCGGCGTACGAGCCGGCTCAAGGCGCACGACGAGCAGAACACCTGCGGCGTCGGCGACCGGGTCAAGCTCATGGAGACCCGACCGCTGTCGGCCAGCAAGCGCTGGCGCGTGGTGGAGATCCTGGAGAAGGCGAAGTGATTTCTCCCCACGAAACCGCTCGCTGCGCTCGCGCTTCCGCGGGGACCCCGAGGAGGACGGCATGATCCAGCAGGAGTCGCGGCTGCGTGTCGCCGACAACACGGGTGCCAAGGAGATCCTCTGCATCCGCGTGCTCGGCGGCTCCGGCCGCCGCTACGCGCGGATCGGCGACATCATCGTCGGCACCGTCAAGGACGCCCTCCCCGGCGCCGGCGTCAAGCGCGGCGACGTGGTCAAGGCCGTCGTCGTGCGCACCAAGAAGGAGAAGCGGCGCCCCGACGGGTCGTACATCAAGTTCGACGAGAACGCCGCCGTGCTCATCAAGGACGGCGGTGACCCCCGCGGCACCCGCATCTTCGGGCCGGTGGGTCGTGAGCTGCGCGAGAAGAAGTTCATGAAGATCATCTCGCTCGCGCCGGAGGTGTTGTAAGTGGCCGGCATGGGCGTCCGCAAGGGCGACAAGGTGCGGATCATCTCGGGCAAGGACCGGGGTCACGAGGGGCGCGTCATCCTGGCGTACCCCGACGACGACAAGGTCCTCGTCGAGGGTGCCAACCGCATCAAGAAGCACACCAAGATCACGTCCAACCAGCGCGGCGCGCAGAGCGGCGGCATCGTCACGCAGGAGGCGCCGGTGCACGTGAGCAACGTGCAGGTGGTCTGCCCCAACTGCAACAAGCCCGCCCGCATCGGCCACACCCGTGAGCCCGTGAGCAAGCGCCGTACCGACGGCACCGAGTACGACGGCTTCCGTAGCGTCCGCGTCTGCCGCCGTTGCGGCGAGAAGATCTGAGGGACCCGCACATGACTGTCACCGACGAGCGCACGACGCCGGCCCCGCGCCTGCGCGAGCGCTACAGGGCCGAGATCGCGCCCGCGCTGCGCGAGCAGTTCTCGTACGGCAACGCGATGCAGGTCCCGCGGGTCGTCAAGGTCGTCGTCAACATGGGCGTCGGCGAGGCCGCCAAGGACGCCAAGCTCATGGACGGCGCCGTCCGCGACCTCACCGCGATCACCGGCCAGAAGCCGTCGATCCGCCGGGCGCGCACGTCGATCGCGCAGTTCAAGCTGCGCGAAGGCATGGCGATCGGCGCCAAGGTCACGCTCCGCGGCGACCGGATGTGGGAGTTCCTCGACCGGCTCGTGTCGGTCGCGCTCCCCCGCATCCGCGACTTCCGCGGCCTGTCGGACCGGCAGTTCGACGGCAACGGCAACTACACGTTCGGCGTGACGGAGCAGTCGATCTTCCACGAGATCGACTACGACAAGATCGACCGCCCCCGGGGCATGGACATCACCGTCGTCACGACGGCCAAGAACGACGACGAGGGTCGCGCGCTGCTCAAGCAGCTCGGCTTCCCGTTCAAGGAGAGCTAGACCGATGGCCAAGACCGCGCTCGTCAACAAGGCTGCCGCCAAGCCGAAGTTCAAGGTCCGTGGCTACACGCGGTGCAACCGCTGCGGCCGTCCGCGCGCCGTGTACAGGGCGTTCGGCCTCTGCCGTATCTGCTTCCGCGAGATGGCCCACGCCGGCGAGCTGCCCGGCATCACGAAGTCTTCCTGGTAAGACCCAACCCGCCGTAAGTCCGTACGGATACTGCGGCGAGAGAGGCACCACACACGATGTCGATGACCGACCCGATCGCGGACATGCTCACCCGCGTGCGCAACGCCAACCACGCGTACCACGACCGCGTGGTCATGCCGCACAGCAAGATCAAGACGCACATCGCGGAGATCCTCCAGCAGGAGGGCTACATCGCCGGGTGGACCGTCGAGGACGGCGAGAAGGGCAAGCTGCTCGTCGTCGAGCTCAAGTACGGTCCCAACCGCGAGCGCACGATCGCGGGCGTCCGCCGCATCTCGAAGCCGGGCCTGCGGGTCTACGCCAAGCGCGGTGCGCTGCCCCGCGTCCTCGGCGGCCTCGGCGTCGCGATCATCTCGACGTCCACCGGGCTGCTCACCGACAAGCAGGCGAACAAGAGAGGCGTAGGTGGGGAAGTCCTCGCCTACGTCTGGTAAGGCGGGCTGACATGTCGCGCATCGGCCGCATGCCGATCCCCGTACCGAACGGTGTGGACGTCACGATCGACGGACGCAACGTCGCGGTGAAGGGTCCGAAGGGCTCGCTGTCGCACGTCGTCGTCGAGCCGATCACCATCGAGCGCGGGGACGACGGCGCGCTCGTCGTCTCCCGCCCCAACGACGAGCGGGAGGCCCGTTCGCGTCACGGCCTCACCCGCACGCTCGTGGCGAACATGGTCACCGGTGTCACCGAGGGCTACGAGAAGACGCTCGAGATCGTCGGCGTCGGCTACCGCGTGGCCGCCAAGGGGTCGTCGCTCGAGTTCGCGCTCGGCTTCAGCCACCCGGTCACGGTGGACCCGCCCGAGGGCATCACGTTCGAGGTGCAGACGCCGACCCGCTTCGTCGTCCGGGGGATCGACAAGCAGAAGGTCGGCGAGGTCGCCGCGAACATCCGCAAGATCCGCAAGCCGGAGCCGTACAAGGGCAAGGGCGTCCGCTACGCCGGCGAGAACGTCCGCCGCAAGGTCGGGAAGACGGGTAAGTAACCGATGAACATCTCCGAAGCCCGACGGGTCGGCAAGAGCCGGCGTCACTTCCGCGTCCGCAAGAAGGTCACCGGCTCGGCGGCGCGCCCGCGTCTCGTCGTGACCCGTTCGACGCGGCACATCTTCGCCCAGGTCGTCGACGACCTCGCGGGGCACACCCTCGCGTCCGCGTCGACGCTCGACGACACGATCCGTGGCGCCGAGGGCGACAAGACGGCGCGCGCCAAGGCCGTCGGCGAGCTGCTCGCGCAGCGCGCCAAGGAGAAGGGTGTCGGCGCGGTGGTCTTCGACCGCGGCGGCAATCGTTACCACGGCAGGGTCGCCGCTCTGGCGGACGCCGCACGAGAAGCAGGGTTGGAGTTCTGATGCCAGGTCCCCAGCGTCGAGGCCCGGGTGGGTCCGGCGGCGAGCGGCGCGAGAAGCGCGGCGAGCGCGGTGCGGCGCCCGAGAAGTCGGCGTACGTCGAGCGCGTCGTCGCGATCAACCGCGTCGCGAAGGTCGTCAAGGGTGGCCGGCGGTTCAGCTTCACCGCGCTGGTCATCGTCGGCGACGGCGACGGCACGGTCGGCGTCGGCTACGGCAAGGCGAAGGAGGTGCCGGCCGCGATCGCCAAGGGCGTCGAGGAGGCCAAGAAGCACTTCTTCAAGGTGCCGCGCATCGCCGCGACCATCCCGCACCCCGTCCAGGGCGAGGCGGCCGCGGGCGTCGTGCTGCTCAAGCCGGCGTCGCCCGGTACCGGCGTCATCGCCGGTGGCCCGGTGCGTGCCGTGCTCGAGTGCGCCGGCATCCACGACGTGCTGAGCAAGAGCCTCGGCTCCTCCAACGCCATCAACATCGTCCACGCGACGGTGGCGGCGTTGAAGGGCCTCCAGCGTCCCGAGGAGATCGCGGCGCGCCGCGGCCTCCCCATCGAGGACGTCGCGCCGGCCGCCATGCTGCGGGCGCGCGCGGGGGCGGGTGCCTGATGGGCACGCGGCTCAAGGTGACGCAGATCCGTTCCGGGATCGGTCAGAAGCAGAACCAGCGCGAGACGCTGCGTTCCCTCGGTCTCAAGCGGCTCCACGACGTCGTCGTCAAGGAGGACCGCGCGGAGATCCGGGGCATGATCAACACGGTGACCCACCTCGTCACCGTCGAGGAGGTCACCGAGTGAAGGTCCACCACCTGCGCCCCGCGCCGGGTGCCCACACCCCCAAGACGCGCGTCGGTCGCGGCGAGGGGTCGAAGGGCAAGACGGCGGGTCGCGGCACCAAGGGCACCAAGGCCCGCTATCAGGTCCCTGCCGCCTTCGAGGGCGGGCAGATGCCGCTGCACATGCGGCTGCCCAAGCTCAAGGGCTTCAAGAACCGGTTCCGTACGGAGTACCAGGTCGTCAACCTCGACCGCCTCGGCTCGGCGTTCCCCGCGGGAACCTCGGTCGGCGTCGACGAGTTGGTGAAGGCGGGCCTCGTCCGCAAGGGCGAGCTCGTCAAGGTGCTCGGCGACGGCGACCTCTCCGTGGCCCTCAACGTCACCGCGCACAAGTTCTCGGGCAGCGCCCGCGAGAAGATCACGGCGGCCGGAGGATCGGTCACCGAGCTGTAGACGTAGCACTCGCCCTCCGGGGCGGCGCGTGATGCCCTACGCGCCAGGCCGGCGTTCTCGCCCGGTCCGGCCGTAGGGCACACTGTCATCAGCGGTCCCCCCGGGGGCCGTGCCAGACCGTACGACCGGGCACCGGGCCCGGACTCAGGATCCAGCAGGAGGACAGGTGCTCGGCGCGTTCACGAGGGCGTTTCGGACGCCGGACCTGCGGAAGAAGATCCTCTTCACGCTGGCGATCATCGTGGTGTTCCGAGCCGGCTCGGTCATCCCCGCGCCGGGCGTCGACTACGTCGCGCTGCACCAGGCGCTCGATGGCACGGCCGACAGTGGCGTCTACCAGCTGGTCAACCTGTTCAGCGGCGGCGCGCTGCTGCAGCTGTCGATCTTCGCGCTCGGGATCATGCCGTACATCACCAGCTCGATCATCATGCAGCTGCTGATCGTCGTGATCCCGCGCCTCGAACGCCTCAAGGAAGAGGGCGAGTCGGGCAACCAGAAGATCACGCAGTACACGCGCTACCTGACGGTCGGCCTCGCGATCCTGCAGTCCACCGGCATCGTCGCGCTCGCGCGCTCCGGCAACCTGCTGCCCGGCGTCGACCTGATCCCCGACAAGAGCCTCGTCCGCATCTCGACCATCGTCATCACGTTCATCGCCGGCACCGCCATGATCATGTGGCTCGGCGAGCTCGTGACCGACCGCGGCGTCGGCAACGGCATGTCGATCCTCATCTTCACGTCGATCGCGTCGCAGCTGCCGTCGCAGGGCGGCAACATCCTCAACGCCGCCGGCGGCTTCGTGTTCGCGCTGGTCTGCCTGCTCGGCCTCGCGATCATCGTGTCCGTCATCTTCATCGAGCAGGCGCAGCGCCGTATCCCTGTGCAGTACGCCAAGCGGATGATCGGCCGGCGCATGTACGGCGGCACGTCCACGTACATCCCGTTGAAGGTCAACCAGTCGGGCGTCGTCCCCGTCATCTTCGCGTCGTCGCTGCTCTACCTGCCGACGCTGCTCGGCCAGGTGTGGCAGGACAACGAGGCGTTCCAGGCGTTCGTCGCCCGGTTCATCACCAAGGGCAACCACCCGCTGTACCTGCTGTTCTTCTTCGGGCTGATCATCTTCTTCGCGTACTTCTACACGGCGATCACGTTCAACCCGACCGAGGTCGCCGACAACATGAAGAAGTACGGCGGCTTCATCCCCGGCATCCGCCCCGGCCGTCCCACCGCCGAGTACCTCGACTACATCCTCAACCGGATCACGCTGCCGGGCGCGCTGTTCCTCGCCACCATCAGCGTGCTGCCGTACCTGCTGCTGGGTCTGACCAAGGACGTGCAGTTCCCGTTCGGCGGCACGGCTGTGCTCATCATGGTCGGCGTGGGACTCGAGACCGTGAAGCAGATCGAGTCGCAACTCATGATGCGTAACTACGAAGGGTTCTTGCGGTAGTGCGTCGGGTGCGCCACGCCCAGACCGCGGCTGGCGGCGTTCTCGGTCGCTTGCGTGCGGAGCACGCGGCGCTCCCTGCGGCCTTGCCAGCCACGCCCTGGACGCGGCGTGACCGTGGTCACCTGGGGCTGCCGTGAGGCTGGTCCTGGTCGGTCCGCCTGGCGCGGGCAAGGGGACACAGGCCCAGTTCATCGCGGGCCACTACGGCATCCCGAAGATCTCGACCGGAGACATCTTCCGGGCGAACGTCTCCGAGCGGACGCCGCTGGGCGAGATCGCGAAGAAGTACATGGACGCCGGCGACCTGGTGCCCGACGAGGTCACCATCGCCATGGTCCGCGACCGGCTCTCGCAGGACGACTGCGAGCCTGGGTTCCTGCTCGACGGCTTCCCCCGTACGGTCCCGCAGGCCGAGGAGCTCGACGCGATCCTCGGCGACCTCGACTGCCGTCTCGACGTCGTCGTCGAGCTGGTGGTCGACCCGGACGAGGTCATCCGCAGGCTGTCGGGACGGCGTACGTGCCGAAAGACGCCGTCGCACGTGTGGCACCTCGACTTCGATCCCCCCGAGGACCCGACCGTCTGCGACATCTGCGGCGGCGAGCTGTACCAGCGCGACGACGACCGCGAGGACACCATCCGGCACAGGCTCGAGGTCTACACCGAGCAGACCGAGCCGCTGGTGTCGTACTACGGCTCCCGCGGCCAGCTCGTCGGCGTCGATGCCATCGGGCCCGTGGACGACGTGACCGAGCGGATCGTCGAGGCGCTGCGCCGGTTCCTGGGGTGATCCACCGCAAGACCGCCGCGGAGATCGCGATCATGCGCGAGGCGGGCGTCATCGTCGCGGCGGCTATCGAGGCAACGCGGCTGGCGGTGGAGCCGGGCGTTACGACGCGGGACCTCGACGCGGTCGCCGAGAAGGTCATCCGTGACGCCGGCGCCGTGCCGTCGTTCCTCGGCTACCACGGCTTCCCCGCGACGCTCTGCCTGTCGGTCAACGACGAGGTCGTCCACGGCATCCCCGGCTCGCGGGTCATCCAGGACGGCGACGTCGTGTCCATCGACTGCGGCGCGATCGTGCGCGGCTGGCACGCGGACGCCGCGGTGACGGTCTGCGTGGGGGAGGTGCCGGACGACGTACGGCGCATGGTGTCGGTGTGCGCGTCGGCGCTCGACGCGGGGCTCGGCGCCGTACGCGACGGCGGGCGGCTCTCCGACATCGGCGCGGCGATCGAGGCCTGCGTACGGCCGCACGGGTACGGGCTGGTCGAGGACTACACGGGCCACGGGATCGGGCGCGCGCTGCACGAGGACCCCGCCGTCCCGAACGTCGCCCCGAAGGGCGCAGGGCGCGGTCTCAAGCTGCAGCCTGGCATCGTGCTGGCGATCGAGCCGATGGTGACGCAGGGCACCAGGCGGGTGGAGCTGCTCGAGGACGACTGGACGGTCGTGACCCAGGACGGGCTCCCGGCCGCGCACTTCGAGCACACGATCGCCATCACCGACGACGGCCCCGTGGTGCTGACCGCCCCCTGAGAACGATCACCCGTGTCCCCTCCCGTGCGGCGCGAAGGCCGCCGGAAGGACACAGGTGATCGTTGACGGGGGCGGCTGCGGCTGCGGCTGCGGGGCGAGGCGGCGCGGCGGGGGATCGGGGTGCGTTTTGCGTCTTTTCCCCGCACGGGGTGCAACCCGGTTGCGCGCGGGACGCCCGGCGGCGGGGGCCGGGTTGTCGGATCGGGCGCTCAGGACGTACACTCACTTTTCGGCTCGCCGGGCTGGCTGCTCCCGCGTGCCTTACGTCACTTGCACCACCTGAAGTCAACACCGGATTGCGGAGGCCATGCCCAAGAAAGACGGGGCCATCGAGATCGAGGGCCGGGTCGTCGAGCCGCTCCCCAACGCGATGTTCCGCGTGGAGCTGCAGAACGGCCACAAGGTGCTCGCCCACATCTCGGGCAAGATGCGTCAGCACTACATCCGCATCCTTCCCGAGGACCGTGTGGTGGTCGAGCTCAGCCCGTACGACCTCACCCGCGGGCGCATCGTCTACCGCTACAAGTAAGCAGCCCACCTCGCGCACGACGGCATCGCCTTGCCGTGCGCCCTGACCAGGAAAGCCGCCGTGAAGGTCAAGCCGAGCGTCAAGAAGATCTGCGACAAGTGCAAGGTGATCCGCCGTCACGGCCGGGTCATGGTGATCTGCGACAACCTGCGCCACAAGCAGCGCCAGGGCTAGTCGCGCACTAGGGCGCCCCACGTTCGCGGAAGCGAACGACCCCCGGCTCGGAGGCCGGGGCACGGGTCCGCCAGAGACCTCCGACAAGCTAGGAGCACGCACGTATGGCACGACTCGCAGGAGTCGACCTGCCCCGCGAGAAGCGGGTGGAGATCGGCCTGACCTACATCTACGGCATCGGCCGTACGCGCGCCCAGGAGGCGCTCGCGGAGACCGGCGTCAACCCGGACACCCGCGTCAAGGACCTGACCGACGAGGACATCGTCAAGCTGCGCGAGTTCATCGAGCGCGGCGACTTCAAGGTCGAGGGTGACCTCCGCCGCGAGGTCGCGCAGGACATCAAGCGCAAGATCGAGATCGGCTGCTACCAGGGGATCCGGCACCGCCGCGGCCTCCCGGTCCACGGTCAGCGCACCCACACCAACGCCCGGACCCGCAAGGGCCCGAAGAAGACCGTGGCCGGCAAGAAGAAGGCGGGTAAGAAGTAATGCCTCCGCAGACGCGCAAGGCTTCGAGCGGCGGCAAGAAGGTCCGCCGCAAGGAGAAGAAGAACATCGCCCACGGCCAGGCGCACATCAAGAGCACGTTCAACAACACCATCGTCACGATCACCGACCCCCAGGGGAACGTGATCTCGTGGGCCAGCGCCGGCCACGTCGGCTTCAAGGGCTCGCGCAAGTCGACGCCGTTCGCCGCGCAGCTCGCCGCCGAGAACGCCGGCCGCAAGGCGCAGGAGCACGGCGTCCGCAAGGTGGACGTCTTCGTCAAGGGTCCGGGGTCCGGTCGCGAGACCGCCATCCGTTCGCTGCAGGCCACGGGCCTGGAGGTCGGACTGATCCAGGACGTCACCCCGGTGCCGCACAACGGCTGCCGCCCGCCCAAGCGCCGTCGAGTCTGAGAAGGAATCCGTAGAACATGGCTCGTTACACCGGTGCCGACTGCCGGCGCTGTCGCCGCGAGAAGATGAAGCTGTTCCTCAAGGGCAGCAAGTGCGACTCGCCGAAGTGCCCCATCGAGATCCGCCCGTACCCCCCGGGCGAGCACGGCCGCGGCCGTACCAAGGAGTCCGAGTACCTCCTGCAGAAGCGCGAGAAGCAGAAGTGCGCGCGGATGTACGGCGTCCTCGAGAAGCAGTTCCGCGGCTACTACGAGGAGGCGAACAAGAAGGCCGGCAAGACCGGTGAGAACCTCCTCCGCATCCTCGAGTCGCGTCTCGACAACGTCGTCTACCGCGCCGGCTTCGCCCAGTCGCGCGACATGGCGCGGCAGTTCGTGAAGCACGGCCACGTCGTCGTGAACGGCCGCAAGGTCGACATCCCGAGCTACCGCGTCAGCGAGAACGACATCGTCGAGATCCGCGAGAAGTCGCGCGGCATGACGCCGTTCGTCATCGCGAAGGAGCTGGCGGGGCAGCGTCCCGTGCCGGCCTGGCTCGAGGTGATCTGGTCGCAGTACCGCGTCCTCGTGCACTCCCTCCCGGCCCGGCAGGTCATCGACACGCCCGTCCAGGAGCAGCTGATCGTCGAGCTCTACTCGAAGTAAAGCCAACGCCCGGACCCCACAGGGCCGGGACCAGAAGTCAGGGCGTCATATAGCGGTCGCCCTAGACCTAGAAGGAGCAAGAGTGCTCATCGCACAGCGTCCGACCCTCAACGAGGAGCCGGTCAGCGAGTACCGCTCGCGGTTCGTCATCGAGCCGCTCGAGCCGGGCTTCGGCTACACGCTCGGCAACTCGCTGCGCCGTACCCTCCTGTCCTCCATCCCCGGTGCCGCGATCACGTCGATCCGCATCGACGGCGTACTGCACGAGTTCTCCACCGTGCCGGGCGTCAAGGAGGACGTGACCGACCTGATCCTCAACCTCAAGGAGCTCGTCGTCTCCTCGGAGAGCGACGAGCCCGTCGTCATGTACCTGCGCAAGCAGGGCCCCGGCGAGGTCACCGGCGCCGACATCGCGCCGCCGGCGGGCGTGGAGATCCACAACCCCGACCTGCACCTCGCGACGATCAACAAGAAGGGCAAGCTCGAGATCGAGATGACCGTCGAGCGCGGTCGTGGCTACGTCTCGGCGGTCCAGAACAAGCAGCCCGGCGCCGAGATCGGCCGCATCCCGATCGACTCGATCTACTCGCCGGTGCTCAAGGTGACGTACAAGGTCGAGGCGACCCGCGTCGAGCAGATGACCAACTGGGACAAGCTCATCGTCGACGTCGAGACCAAGCACTCGATGACGCCGCGCGACGCGATGGCGTCGGCCGGCAAGACGCTGGTCGGCCTGTTCGGCCTGGCGCAGGAGCTCAACGCCGAGGCCGAGGGCATCGACATCGGCCCGTCCCCCGCGGAGGGCGCCCTCGCCGCGGACCTGGCGCTGCCGATCGAGGAGATGGACCTCACGGTCCGCTCGTACAACTGCCTCAAGCGCGAGGGCATCCACACGGTGGGTGAGCTCATCACGCGCTCCGAGGCGGACCTGCTCGACATCCGCAACTTCGGCGCGAAGTCGATCGACGAGGTGAAGGCGAAGCTGCACGGCATGGGTCTGGCCCTCAAGGACAGCCCGCCCGGCTTCGACCCGAGCAACGTCGTGGACACGTACGGCACCGAGGACTTCGACGCGTTCGACGAGACGACCGACCAGGCCTGACGGCCGCCCGACTAGGAGACCGCAATGCCCACGCCCACCAGGGGGCCTCGCCTCGGAGGCAGCCCGCAGCACCAGCGGCTGCTGCTGAGCAACCTCGCCACGGCGCTGTTCGAGCACGGCCGGATCACGACGACCCAGGCCAAGGCGAAGGCGCTGCGGCCGGTGGCCGAGCGGCTGATCACGTTCGCCAAGAAGGGTGACCTTCACGCGCGCCGCCAGGTGCTCACGGTGGTCCGCGACAAGGCGGTCGTGCACACGCTGTTCGCCGAGATCGGCCCGCGCTTCGCGGAGCGTCCGGGCGGCTACACGCGGATCACGAAGATCGGGCCGCGCAAGGGCGACAACGCCCCCATGGCCGTGATCGAGCTGGTCGAGGCCAAGACGATCGCGCAGGAGGCGGTCGGCGAGGCCGAGAAGGCGCGCGGCACGCGGTTCGTGCGGCGCAAGGGCGGGTCCGGCGCGGCGGCGTCCGCCAGCGCGCCGGTGGCCACGGAGGCCGCGGCTCCCGGTACGGAGCTGCCGGAGACCGAGGCCGAGGCGGCCAAGCCCGACGAGGTCCCTCTCGAGGAGACGGGCGAGACCGAGACGACGGGCACCGACGCCGACGGCGCGGGCGAGGAGTTCACGGAGAGCGGCGCGGGCAACCAGGCCGAGTCCGCGGACGAGACCTCCCAGGCCGAGGGCGAGTCCGACGACGCCTAGGTCCATCAGCATCGACGAGCCCGTTCTCCCCGCTGGGGAGGGCGGGCTCGTTCGTGTGCGGCTCGACGTGGCCTACGACGGCACGCCGTACGCCGGGTGGGCCCGCCAGCCCGCCCAGGAGACCGTCCAGGGGGCGCTGGAGACGGCGCTGGCGACCGTGCTGCGTACGCCGGTCTCGCTGACCGTGGCGGGCCGTACGGACGCCGGGGTGCACGCCACCGGCCAGGTCTGCCACGCCGACGTGCCGGAGGTGCCGGACGTACGGCGCCTCAACGGCCTGCTCGACCCGACGATCCGGGTCCTGGGCGCCGCTGTCGCCCCGGCGGGCTTCGACGCGCGGTTCTCGGCGCTGTCGCGGCGCTACGTCTACCGGGTCGCCGACGCGGCGTACGGCGCCCTGCCGACCCGCCGCCACGACACCGCGGTGCACCCGCGACCTGTGTCGCTGCGGCGGCTGCAGACGGCGTCGAAGCCGTTGCGCGGGCTGCGGGACTTCGCGGCGTTCTGCCGCAGGCGGGAGGGCGCGACGACGGTGCGTACGCTGCGCCGGCTGACCTGGGTGCGCGACGCCGACGGCGTGCTCAACGCGACGCTGGAGGCCGACGCGTTCTGCCACCAGATGGTGCGCTCGCTGGTCGGCGCGCTGCTGCTCGCGGGCGACGGGCGGCGCGAGGTCGACTGGCCCGCGGCGATGCTCGCGGGCGGCGTACGCGGCGGTGCTCCCGTCGCCCCGGCCAACGGCCTGACGCTGGCCGAGGTCCGCTACCCGTCGGCGTCGCGGCTGGCGGCGCGCGCGACGGCGACGCGCGCGCGACGCAGCGTTCCCGGCGTCCCAGAGCGTCTCTAGTAGGTGGAGCTCGACGAGCTGGTGGCGGCGCGGGGCGCGGCGCTGCTCCGGTTCGCGTACCTGCTCTGCGGTGACGCCCACCTCGCGGAGGACCTCGTGCAGACGGTGCTGGCGCGGGCGTACACGAAGCGCTCGCGGGTCGAGGCGGCCGACCGGCTGGAGCCGTACGTCAAGCGCATGATCGTCAACGAGCACCTGACGTGGCGCCGCAGGCGGTCCAGCGGCGAGGTGGCGGTCGCGGAGCCGGCGGATGCCGTACGTCCCGACGCGTCGGAGAGCGTCGTGGACCGCGACGAGGTGTGGCGGCTGCTCGCGACGCTGCCGCCGCGGCAGCGCGCGGTGCTGGTGCTGCGCTACTACGAGGACCTGCCGGACGCGGCGATCGCGGACGCGCTGGGGTGCGCCGACAGCGCGGTGCGGGCGTACGCGTCGCGGGCGATGGCGACGCTGCGGATCGACGAGGAGGCGCGGCGTGGCTGAGCTGCTGCGGGAGACGTTCGAGGAGTACGGGCGCCGTGCCCCGGCTGCCGACGGGCTCGCGGACGCGGTCGCCGCGAGGGTCCGGCGCGAGCGGGCAAGGCGGCGGCGCTGGACGGTCGCGGGCGCGGCGCTGGCGGCCGCCTCGGTGGTCGCGGCGGTCTCCCTCGTGAGCCGGGTCGAGGAGCCGCGGCCGACGCCGCCGGCGACCGGCTCGCTCGTCGTCGAGCCACCCGCGCCCGAGGGCACGCGCTGGCTGGTCTGGCGCGGGCTGAGAGTGGCGCTGCCTGTGGCGTGGTTCGAGACGGAGTTCGACGCGTGCGGCGAGCCGCAGAGCAGCGGCGTCGTCGTCAACGACCGGCCCGGGGACCAGTGCGCGTCGGCCCCCGCGAAGGACATCGACCTGCTCTGGGTGTTCGGGACGCACCGCATCAACGAGCCGTCCGGCAGGACCGGCTACGAGTGGATGCGCCGCGGCGCGACGCGCACCGACCTCACGATCGACGGCGTCGCGGCCCAGCGGATCGTCGGCCGCAGCAACTACACGAAGACGTACGCCGAGGGGATCCTCGTGCCGGGCCGCGAGGCATCGCTCGTCGTGACGACGCCCGAGCCGGGGCTCGCCAAGGTCATCCTCGACACCGTACGGATCGACGGGGAGGTCGACGCGCGCGGGTGCGAGGTCCGGCGTACGTCGCTCCACGCCACCGCGCCGCCGGCGCGACCCGGCGCGACCGAGCGGATGGTGCCGGACGGCGTGGTGCAGGCGAGCGTCTGCCGGTACGGCGGCGAGTGGGCGATCGTGTCCAAGCTGCTCGACGGCACCGGCGCGCGCGGGCTGGCCGATGCCATGAACGCGCTGGCGCCCAGCGATCTCGGGGCGGAGGGCGGCAAGGACAGCGCGATCGTCGTGACGTTCCGCTACCCGAGCGGGCCCGACGTCGAGGTGTACGTGCACGTCGACGGCCCGCGCGACGTCGGCGTGACGAACGGTGCCGTCACCGCGGGGCTGGACGGGCTCGAGTCCGTGCTGAAGCCCGTCGCGGGCTGGCGCTGGACGTACGAGCAGGAGCGTCTGTAGCCGACCGGCGTGACACGCGTTCCTTGCCGTGGGCACGCCGGTCTCGCGCGTGGTGATCTTCAAAGAACGATCAGGGTCGCGGCGGCAGCGGCGAGCCCCCGGCACCGTCGCCAAGCCGGTCAGGCGTACTTCGGGCCGCTCGCGGTGTTGTAGACGACGACCGGACCGCGCGGGGGGTGCAGGTGGGGGAGAACCGCGACGGCGGCCGCGCCCTCGGGTGAGAGCCAGACGCCTTCGGTCCGCGCGACGTAGCCGACCGCCGCGGTGAGGTCGGCCTCGGAGACCGCGCGCATCGTGCCGCCGGTGTCGCGGACGCAGCGCAGCACGAGGTCGCTCTCGCCGGGTGCCGTGACGCGCAGCCCGGCCGCGCTCGTCGTCGGCACGCCTTCCCACGGCGTCGCCGCGTCGAGGCCGGCGTCGTACGCCGCCACGATCGGCGCGCAGTCGTCGACCTGCACGCCGACGAGGGCGGGCGGCTCCTGGGCGTACCAGCCGAGCGCGCGTACCTCCTCGGCGGCCTTGTGCGCGGCGACGAGGCCGACGCCGCCGCCAACAGGGAAGACGATCGTGCCGGGCAGCCGGCCGAGCTGGTCGAACGTCTCCAGCCAGGCCGTCTTCTTCCCCTCGACGCGGTACGGCTCGCCGAACGTCGCCGCGAGGAACGCACCCGTCTCGGCGGCGATCGCCTTGGCCCGCGCGCCCGCGTCGGCGAGCGTGCCGTCGACGAGCTCCAGCGTCGCGCCGGCGAGCGTGACCTCGCGGTGGTTCATCTCCGGCGCGGTGCGCGCCATGACGACGGTGACGGGCAGGCCGGCGCGGGCGGCGTAGAGGGCCCAGGCGCCGCCGGCGTTGCCCGCCGACGGCAGCACGATCGCGGTGGCGCCGAGCTCGGCCGCGCGGGTCACGCCGACGGCCGCGCCGCGCGCCTTGAACGTGCCGCCCGGCAGGACGCCGTCGTCCTTGACGTAGACGGGAAAACCGAGGCGTCCGGACAGGCGCGGCAACGGCAGCAGCGGGGTCTCCGGCTCGCCGAGCGAGACCGGGGAGCCGGTGACGGGCAGCAGGTCGCGGTACGACCACAGGCCGCCCCGCGCGCGGCGGTCGACGGCCGTGAGGTCGTACCGCGCGAGCAGCGTCCCCGCACACGAACGGCACCGTCCCTGGAGGACGGTGCCGTCGTGGGTCGCGCCGCAGCGGGCGCAGTCGAGAGAGGTCAGCACTCCCGCATTCTGCGCCGGACGCCGTACGCCGCGAGCAGCAGCAGGACACCGAGCGTCGAGGCGTGCTCGACGGGGCCGGTGCGGGCCAGCTCGTTGCGCTCGTCGTCGTCCTTCTTGCTCAGGCAGCCGGGGTCGCCGGGGTAGTCGACCTTGCCGTCGCCGTCGTTGTCCTTGCCGTCCTCGCACTGCGCGAGGTCCGGCGGGACAGGGTCGGGGTCGTCCTCCTCGTAGACCTCGACGGGCGCGTCGAGGCCCTTCACCCAGTTGCCGAGGTTGCCGCAGAGGATCTCGACGTTGTTGAAGTACGTCCCGGGCGCCGCGTCCGCCTTGACCGTCACGACGTACGTCTGCGTGGCGGTCGCGCCCGCGGCGATGGTGACGGCGGCCGGCTTGATGACGACGTCCGAGCCGC
Source organism: Frankiaceae bacterium (assembly GCA_035556555.1). Taxonomy (GTDB): domain Bacteria; phylum Actinomycetota; class Actinomycetes; order BP-191; family BP-191; genus BP-191. Next base: position 10,209 of record DATMES010000057.1, on the reverse strand, counting down.
CGCCGGGCCGCGCGACGGCCGTCGCGACGGTGCCGAACGCGCCGGAGGTCGAGACGTACTCGAACGCGACCGGGAGGTGGTCGGTGACCTGGTTGACGAGGCAGGCGTCGTCGGAGTTGTTGGTGATGGACGCCGTGTACGTGACGGTCTCGCCGACCTTGGCCCTGGCCTTGTCGGCGTTCTTCTCGATGTAGATGTCCGGGTCGTCGGGCGAGGTGCTGCCGGCGCCGTTCGGGCAGTTCACGGTGCTCATGGCGTGCGACACGATGACGTCGCCGGTGAAGATCGCGGGGATCGTCGGGTCGCTGTTGTAGATGTGGATCGCGTTGACGACCATGCCGCGCCCGTCGGCCGTGGGGTGCTGCTCGTTGAGCATGACCGTGATCCCGAGCGGGTCGAAGACCGCGGGCAGCAGCGGCGTGTTCGGCGCCGGCGTCTGGTCCGGGACCGCGGTGCCGCCGACGGAGAGGCCGACGAACTCGACCTCGCCGCTCGGGTCCTCCTCGCAGTCCGACTGCGAGATGGCGGTGATCACGTCCGCGGTGAGGAGCGGGACGCCGCCCTGGCTGATGAGCTCGACCTCGGCGGCCTGCGCGGCCGCCCCGGCGAACGTCGGAGTTCCGACGGCCTGCGCCTCGGACAGCAGGACGCCGACGTTCTCGACGACGGCGCCGCCGGCCGGGATCTGGCCCGTGGCGAGCTGCTCCGCGGTGTCGGACTCCTCCTGCTGCGGCGGGTACTCCTGGTACGAGCGGGCGAACGGCCCCTGGTCGACCTTGACGTTGAGCGGGAGCGCGACGTCGACGTCGAGGGCGTACGCGTCGGCGGCCGCGCCGGGCTCGGTCGACGTGGCCTGCGCGGCGGCAGGCGTGGCGGAGATGAGAGCGGCGAGCATGGCGGCCGCGGTGGCGGCGCCGGCACGACGCAGGGTCGTGTTCACGGGATGTTCCCCCGTATGTCGGTAATGGGTGGGTGGTGCCCTGACAACGGCGGACCGGGGCTGGGCGATACGGGTGAATATCCGGGCGTATCCGGCAAACCGTGCGAAACCACCCCGCGTTGACCCTGGGGAGGGGGGCTAGGTATGCTGCCGGGTCGTTGTGTGCGGCGGTTTCGCGCTGCGCAGACTCCATCGGAACGGACAGGTCTCACTCGTGCGCACGTTCTCCCCCAAGGCCGCCGACGTCCAGCGTCAGTGGTACGTCATCGACGCCACCGACATCGTCCTCGGCCGGCTCGCGAGCCAGACCGCCAAGCTGCTGCGCGGCAAGCACAAGCCGATCTTCGCGCCGCACGTCGACACCGGTGACTTCGTCATCATCGTCAACGCCGCCAAGGTCGCGCTGACCGGCAACAAGCGCGACCAGAAGATGTACACGCGCCACTCCGGGTTCCCCGGCGGTCTGCGGCAGACGCCGTACACCGAGCTGCTCGCCACCCGCCCCAAGCTGGCGGTGGAGCGCGCCGTCAAGGGCATGCTGCCGCACAACACGCTGGGCCGGCAGATGCTCTCCAAGCTGAAGGTCTACGACGGCCCGACGCACCCGCACGAGGCGCAGCAGCCCGTGCCGTACGAGCTGTCCCAGGTCGCGCAGTAACGCGCTCCACGAGTCTCTCGAGAGGTAACGAAGTGCCCGAGCCCGCAGGTCTGGTCCGCGCGACCGGTCGCCGCAAGGAAGCGATCGTCCGCGTCCGTCTGGTGCCTGGCACCGGTACGTGGAAGCTGAACGGCCGCACCCTGGACGACTACTTCCCCAACAAGGTCCACCAGCAGCTCGTCAGCGAGCCGTTCAAGACCGTGGAGAAGGCCGAGCAGTACGACGTCCTCGCCTCGCTGCGCGGCGGCGGCGTCTCCGGGCAGGCCGGCGCGCTGCGTCTCGGCATCGCCCGCGCGCTCATCGAGCTCGAGGCCGACGACCGTCCCGCGCTGAAGAAGGCCGGCTTCCTCACCCGCGACGCGCGGGTGAAGGAGCGGAAGAAGTACGGCCTCAAGAAGGCCCGCAAGGCGCCGCAGTACTCGAAGCGCTAGGTCTTGGGCCGGCTCTTCGGCACGGACGGCGTACGGGGTCTCGCCAACGCGGACCTCACCCCTGAGCTCGCGCTCGCGCTGTCGTCCTCGGCTGCCCGCGTGCTGGGTGCCCGGCGTGCGGTCGTGGGTCGTGACACGCGTGCCTCCGGCGAGCTGCTGGAGGCCGCTGTCGTCGCCGGTCTCGCGTCGGCCGGATGCTCCGTCGGACGGCTCGGCGTGCTGCCGACGCCGGGGGTGGCGTTCGCCGTGGGCGCGCTCGGGGCCGACCTCGGCGTGATGCTCTCGGCATCGCACAACCCGATGCCCGACAACGGCGTGAAGTTCTTCGACGCGTCCGGCTACAAGCTGCCCGACTCCCTTGAGGACGAGGTGTCCGCGGCGATGGGCGCGGACTGGTCGCGGCCCACCGGTGCGTCCGTCGGGCGGGTCGTCGACGACGCGGCGGCCGTGGAGTCGTACGTCTCCCACCTCGTCTCGACCGCAGCCCCGCTGGACGGCCTGCGTGTCGTCGTGGACTGCGCGCACGGTGCGGCATCGACAGTGGCGCCGGCGGCGCTGCGCGAGCTGGGCGCGTCGGTGACCGCCATCGCGGCGGAGCCCGACGGGTTGAACATCAACGAGTCCTGCGGCTCGACGCACCCCGAGGCGCTCGTCGCGCGGGTGCTGGCGGAGGGCGCGGACGTGGGCGTCGCGCACGACGGCGACGCCGACCGGTGCCTGATGGTGACGTCCACCGGCGAGCTCGTGGACGGCGACCAGCTGCTCGCGATCCTGGCGGTGGACCGCGCCGCGCCCGCGGTCGTGGCGACGGTGATGGCGAACCTCGGGTTCAAGCGCGCGATGGCGTCGTACGGCATCGAGGTCGTGGAGACGGCGGTCGGCGACCGGTACGTGCTGGAGGCGATGCGCTCGCGCGGCATCGCGCTCGGCGGCGAGCAGTCGGGGCACGTGATCCTCGCCGACCACTCCACGACGGGCGACGGCGTGCTGACAGCGCTGCAGGTGCTGTCGGTGATGGCGCGGACCGGTCGTACGCTCGCCGACCTCGCGTCGGTCATGGAGCGGCTGCCGCAGGTGCTGGTCAACGTCCGCGTGGCCGACAAGTCCGCGGCGCTGGACGCCGCGCGCGACGCCGTGGCCGAGGCCGAGGCGGAGCTGGGCGACGAGGGGCGGGTGCTCGTACGGCCCTCGGGCACCGAGCCGCTGGTGCGCGTGATGGTCGAGGCGACGAGCGAGGAGACCGCGCGCGCGGTGGCCGAGCGGGTCGCGGCCGTCGTCGGGGTGTGATGCGCGTCCGGGTCGAGTACGTGGTCGCCGGCGCGGGCGAGACCGGTTGGTACTTCACCGTGGTGGACGCCCGTGGCGGGATGCACTGCGGACGCCTCGGTGCGCTGGCCGCGGACACGCCGCGCACGGAGGTCGCTGCGCGGATCGGCGAGACGGTCGCGGCGATCTCCGACCGGCCGCTGGACCTCGCGTGGGAGTGGGGCGACGACGGCGGGCTGACCGGAGTGCCGCGCGACGAGTGACGGGCCGAGCGCCGGTCGTTCCGTGACGCTCAGACGCCGGTCATAAGCGTGCTGATCTTCACAGAACGGCGAGATGGCCGGGCACGTTCGGGGTGCGTTTTCCTCCTTGTCGCCGCACGGGCCGCAACCCGGTTGCGCAGAGGTCAGGCGGCAGCGGCGGCCGAACGGGCGCGGCGGCGCTGGAGGTGGCAGAGGCCGCCGAAGAGCAGGGCGGGCACCCAGGCGAGCGTTCCGGCGAGGGCGATGGCGCCGATCGCGGCGGACAGCGGCACGCCCGCGGCGACGAGGCCGGCGGCGAGCGCGCCTTCCTTCGGCCCGGCGCCGTGGACTCCGGGGATCAGCGCGGCGACCTGCGAGGCGCCGACGAGCCCGAGCATGTCCATGGGGGGAACGGAGTGGCCGACGGCACCCACGGTGCCGATGAGCAGGCCGATCGCGCAGGCCTGGTAGACGAGCGAGATGGCGATGCCGCGCGCGAGCGTGCGGCGCGGCGGGAGGGGCACGAGTGCGGGCCTCTTGCGGCGGACGAGCAGCGCGACGCCGAGGATGACGGCGGCCCCGGCCGTGCAGGCCACGACGAGCTGCCATGGCAGCGTGGCGCCGCCGACGACGGCCACGGCGACGATGCCGAGCCCGCCGACGAGGCGGTCGGAGGCGACGTCGACGACGGCGTTGGAACGGTCCATGCCGACGGTACGCAGCATGTGCACGCGCCAGATGTCGGTGCCGGCGTGCGCGGGGGAGAGCAGGCCGAGGATCTCGCCCTCGGCGTAGACGCGCAGGTGCCAGCGGCGGTTCTGGCCGCTGTTGGACAGGCTGTGCCAGCGCAGCGGCACCAGCAGGTAGTTGCCGACGGTCCATGAGACGAGGCCCGCGATCATGGGGCCGATGGCGGCGTTCGGCGCCATGTGCCAGGACGACGCGGCGACCACGATCGCGAACACGACCGCCCCGCCCATCACCCACTTGCTGTGCATCACCCGCGAGACACGCCCGGCCACTCGTCAGCACCTCCGGTTAGGTCCAACGTCTCTCTCTTCGGCAGGTGACGGCGGCGACTACATTGGCTTCATGTGCGGGATCGTCGGCTACGTCGGTGACCAGGACGCCTTGGGCGTCGTTATGGATGGTTTGCGGCGCTTGGAGTACCGCGGGTACGACTCCGCGGGCGTCGCCGTCCTGGACAACGGCGTGCTGGACGTACGCCGCAAGGCCGGCAAGCTCGTCAACCTCGAGAAGCTGCTCGACGGCGACGAGCCCGCGGGCACGCTCGGCATCGGGCACACGCGCTGGGCGACGCACGGCGGCCCCACCGACCGCAACGCGCACCCGCACGCCGACTGCTCGGGCGCCGTCGCCGTCGTGCACAACGGCACCATCGAGAACTTCGAGGTCCTCCTCGCGGGCCTGGAGGAGCGCGGCCACACGATCACCAGCGAGACCGACACCGAGGTGGTGGCGCACCTCGTCGAGGAGAGGTACGAGGGCGACCTCGCCGACGCCGTACGCAGCGTCTGCCGCGACCTCGAGGGCTCGTTCGTCCTCGTGATCGCGCACCGCGACCGCCCCGACGTCGTCGTCGGCGCGCGGCGCAACCTGCCGCTCGTCATCGGGCTCGGCGAGGGCGAGAACTTCCTGGCCAGCGACGTCACGGCGTTCATCGCGCACACCCGCGAGGCGCGGGTCGTCAACCAGGACGAGGTCGTCGAGCTCAGCCGCGCCGGGGTCACGGTCACCGACCTCGAGGGCAACGAGACCGAGGGCGAGCGCTACACCGTCGACTGGGACACCGCCGCCGCCGAGAAGGGCGGCTACACGTTCTTCATGGAGAAGGAGATCCAGGAGCAGCCGGGGGCCGTACGCGACACGCTCGGCGGGCGCCTGACCCGCGACGGGCTCCTGCACCTGGACGAGCTGGCCATCGCCGACGAGGACGTCCGCGGCATCGACCAGGTGTTCATCGTGGCGTGCGGGTCGGCGTACCACTCGGGGCTCGTCGGGAAGTACGCGATCGAGCGCTGGACGCGGCTGCCGGTGCAGGTCGAGATGGCGTCGGAGTTCCGCTACCGCGACCCCGTCGTCGGGCGTAACACGCTGGTCGTCGCGGTGTCGCAGAGCGGCGAGACGGCGGACACGCTGGAGGCCGTACGCCACGCGCGCCAGCAGAAGGCGTGGGTCCTCGCGGTCACCAACACCGTCGGCTCCACCATCGCGCGCGAGTCCGACGCGGCGCTCTACACGCGCTGCGGACCCGAGGTCGCCGTGGCCTCCACCAAGGCCGTCATCGCGCAGATCGCGACGATGTACGTCGTCGGGCTGTACCTCTCCCAGCTGCGCGGCACCCGCGACCCCGACGAGGTCCGCGCGCACCTGCGCGACCTCCAGGAGATCCCCGACCTCATCGCCGAGACGCTGACGCGCATGGACGCCGTACGAGACCTCGCGAAGGAGGTCGCGACGGCGAGGCGGGTGCTGTTCATCGGCCGGCACGTCGGGTACCCGATGGCGCTGGAAGGCGCGTTGAAGCTCAAGGAGCTGGCGTACATCTCGGCGGAGGGCTTCCCCGCCGGCGAGATCAAGCACGGGCCCATCGCGCTGGTCGAGGAGGGCACGCCGGTCGTGGTGCTGGCTACGCGGCACGCGCTGTCGGCCAAGCTCGTCAACAACGTGCAGGAGGTCCGCGCCCGCGGCGCCCGCACCATCGTCATCGCGACCGACGGGGACGAGTCGGTGACGCCGTACGCCGACCACCTGATCCGGGTGCCGGACACCAAGTCGCTGTACGCGCCCCTGCTCTCGATCGTGCCGATGCAGGTGCTCGCGTGCGAGGTCGCCAAGGTGCTCGGGCTCGACGTCGACCAGCCGCGCAACCTCGCCAAGTCCGTCACGGTGGAGTAGCCGGGTGGCGGTCGTCGGAGTGGGTGTCGACATCGTGGACGTCGCGCGCCTGACCCGCGCGCTGGAGCGGACGCCGTCGATGGCGGAGCGCGTGTTCGCGGACGGCGAGCGGACGTACGCCGACGGGTCGGTGCTGCGGCTCGCCGCGCGGTTCGCGGCGAAGGAGGCGGCGGCCAAGGCGCTCGGCGCGCCGGCCCGCGTGCGCTGGCGGGAGATCGAGGTCGTGACGGCTGAGGACGGCCGGCCGTCGCTGCTGGTCACGGGCCACACGGCGGAGGTCGCGGCGGCGGCGGGGATCCGTTCGTGGCACGTGTCGCTGACGCACGACGGGGGCGTCGCGGTGGCCGTCGTCGTGGCGGAGTCTTGAAGACACCCCACGACCCCGCCGCGCGGACCCGTAGGGGCCCCGGATGAGATACGTCGCCTCCGTCGAGGAGGTGCGCGCGGCCGAGGCCGGGCTGCCCGAGGCGGTGCTCATCGACCGCGCCTCGACCGCGGTGGCGCGGCGTGCGGCGGCGATGCTGGGGCGGACGTACGGCGCGCGCGTGCTCGTCGTCGCGGGCCCAGGCCACAACGGCGCCGACGCGCTCTGGGCGGGCTGGAAGCTGCGGCAGCGTGGCGCGTCGGTGTCGTACGCGCTGCCGCTCGGCGAGCCGCGCGACGAGCACGGCGCGGAGCCGTTGCGGCGGCTGAAGGCGGCCGGGGCGAGGCAGTTCTGGGGGTCGTACGACCTCGCCATCGACGGCGTGCTCGGCGTCGGCGGGCGCTCCGCCACGTGGCCCGCGCCGTGGAGCGGCTTCATGGACTCGGCGCGGGTGCTCGCGGTCGACGTGCCCACCGGTGTCGACGCCGCGACGGGCGCGGTGTCGGCCGCGGTGCGCGCGGAGGTGACGGTGACGTTCGGGGCGCTCAAGCCCGGGCTCGTGGTCGGCCCCGGCGCGGCGTGGGCAGGCATCGTCGAGGTCGCGCCGATCGGGCTGGGTCTGCCGGACCTCATGCCCTCCGGCGAGGCGCCGCAGGGGGGCACCTGGGTGCTCGGCGCGGACGACGCCTCCGCCGCGATGGGGCCGCCGTGGGCGGAGACGGACAAGTACCGCAGGGGCGTCGTCGGCGTGGCCGCGGGGAGCGCGGCGTACCCCGGCGCGGCCGCGCTCGCCTGCCGCGGCGCGCAGCGGTCCGGGTGCGGGTACGTACGGTTGCGTTCCGATTCGGCCGTCGCGGACTCGGTGCGGGCGGCGTACCCGGAGGTGGTCGCGGGCGAGGGCCGCGTGGACGCGTGGGTCGTCGGCCCGGGGCTCGGGACGGACGACGCGGCGCTGGCCGTCCTGCGCGAGGTGCTGGCGAGCGACGTCCCCGTCGTCGTGGACGCGGACGGCCTGACACTGCTCGCGAAGCACCCGGACCTGCTGCGCCGCAACGCCCCCACGGTGCTGACGCCGCACACCGGCGAGTTCGAGCGGCTGACCGGCGTGCCGCGCGCCGACGCCGAGGCCGACCGGCTCGGGGTGACGCGCAAGGCCGCCGCCGACCTCGGTGCCGTCGTGCTGCTCAAGGGCACCACGACGGTCGTGGCGGCGCCCGACGGGACGGCGTACGTCAACCCGACTGGCACCCCCTGGCTCGGCACCGCGGGCACGGGCGACGTCCTCGCCGGCGCCATCGCGGCGGTGCTGTCGCGGCCGCAGGAGGACGACGTCGCGTACCCCGTCGCGGCGGCCGTCTGGCTGCACGGCCTCGCCGGGCGTCTCGCCGCGGGAAGCCCGGGCGCCGCCGTCACCGCGCTCGACGTGGCGGAGCGCCTGCCGGACGCCGCGCGGATAGCGTTGGGCGCGTGCTGACGACGCGAGCCGAGGCGGTGGTCGACCTTGCCGCCGTCAGGCACAACGTCGGCGTCCTGCGCGCCGCCGCCGGCGGCGCCGAGGTGCTCGCCGCGGTGAAGGCCGACGGGTACGGCCACGGCGCCGTCCCCGTCGCGCGCGCCGCGCTCGAGGGCGGCGCGACGTGGCTCGGCGTGGTGCTCGTCGAGGAGGGCGTGGCGCTGCGTACGGCGGGCATCGACGCGCCGGTCCTCGTGATGATGGAACCGCCGCCGGGGGCGGGGGAGGTCGCGGCGGCGTACGACATCAACCTCGGCGTGGGCTCGTTCGCGTCGCTGCACGACGCCGTCGACGCGGGCGCGCGGGTGCACCTCAAGGTCGACACCGGGCTCTCGCGCGGCGGGTCCGTCGAGTGGCCGGACCTCGTCGCGGCGGCGGTCAAGGCCGACGCGGACGTCGTCGGCGTCTGGAGCCACCTCGCGTGTGCCGACGACGTCGGCGCGGCTTCCAACGCCACGCAGGTCCAGCGCTTCGAGGCCGCGCTGACGGTCGCCGCCGAGGCCGGGCTGGCGCCGCGGCTGCGGCACCTCGCCAACAGCGCGGCGACGCTGACGATGCCCGAGGCCCGCTACGACCTCGTCCGCCCGGGCATCGCGGTCTACGGCCTGACGCCCGTGCCTGGCATGGACTACGGGCTGCGCCCCGCGATGACGCTGCGCGCGCGCGTCGCGATGACGAAGCGCGTGCCTGCCGGGACCGGGGTGTCGTACGGCCACCGCTACACGACGGGCGCGGAGACGACGCTGGCGCTCGTACCCCTCGGGTACGGCGACGGCATCCCGCGCGCCGCCGCCAACACCGCCGAGGTGTGGATCGGGGGGCGGCGGCGCACGATCAGCGGGACGGTCTGCATGGACCAGTTCGTCGTGGACGTCGGCGACGACGAGGTGGTGGCGGGCGACGAGGCCGTCGTGTTCGGCGCCGAGCCCACCGCGCAGGACTGGGCCGATGCGCTGGGCACGATCTCGTACGAGATCGTCACGCGGATCGCGCCACGGGTGCCCCGGAGGTACGTCGGATGAGCAAGCGCAAGCGCGCGGGACTGCTCGGCGTCGCCGTCGGCGCCGTCGCCACCGGCGTCGCGGCGGGCATGTCGCTCGAACGCCTCGCCGTGGGCCGCAAGCGACTGCGCCCTGACCCCGAGGCGCGCGAGGCGTTCGGCAGGCTGCCGGGGAAGCCGCGCGTCGTGACGTTGCCGGACGGCGTACGGCTCTACGTCGAGGAGACCGGCAGCGGGCCGCTGACGGTGGTGTTCGTGCACGGCTTCGCGCTGTCGATGACGTCGTTCCACTACCAGCGGCGGGACCTCGCGGATGTGGGGCGGCTGGTGTTCGTGGACCAGCGGGCGCACGGCCGTTCGCAGCGCGGCGACGACGAGAACTGCACGCTCGACCAGGTCGGGCTCGACCTGCTGGCGGTGCTCGACGAGGTCGCGCCGAACGGTCCGATCGTGCTCGTCGGGCACTCGATGGGCGGCATGACGGTGATGGCGCTCGCCGACCAGCAGCCGCAGCTGTTCGGCGACCGGGTCGTCGGCGTCGCGCTGGTGTCCACGTCTCCCGGCCGCCTGGCCGAGGTGACCTTCGGGGTGCCGGCAGCGGCCGGCCGGGTCCTGCGGCGAGCGGCCCCCAGGGCGCTCGCGGCCCTCAACCGACGTCCCGGACTCGTCGCCCGTGGCCGCCATCTCGGGTCCGACATCGAGTTCGTCCTGACCAAGCGCTACTCGTTCGCGACCGACGTCCCGCCGTCCCTCGTGCAGTTCGTCCAGCGCATGCACGACCAGACCCCGCTCGACGTGCTGGCCGAGCTGTTCCCCGCCTTCGACGCCCACGACAAGCTCGACGCGCTGCAGGTCCTGAACGGGGTCGAGACCCTC
>DATMES010000056.1 GCA_035556555.1 Frankiaceae bacterium | reverse complement strand
GAGGTTGACCGGGTCGTAGAGGTTCTTGCTCTTCAGGACCCCGATCGCTTCGAGCAGCTTCTCGGCCGTCTCCACGCCGTCGTCGGTGAGGGAGACGGAGTGGCCCTTCTCGTCGACGTTGTAGTGCTCCTCGTTGCGCAGGCGCGGGATGATGTCGTTGATGACGCGGTACTTGTCGCTCGACCGCTCGCCCTGGCCGCTGATGATGAGCGGCGTCCGGGCCTCGTCGATGAGGATCGAGTCGACCTCGTCCACGATCGCGTAGTTGAGGGGGCGCTGTGCGTAGTCGAGCGCCGAGAACTTCATGTTGTCGCGCAGGTAGTCGAAGCCGAACTCGTTGTTCTGCCCGTAGGTGACGTCGGCGCGGTACGAGTCCTGCCGCTGCTTGTCGGTGAGCTCGTGGAGGATGCAGCCGGTGGTGAGGCCCAGGAAGCGGTGGACGCGGCCCATCCACTCGGCGTCGCGGCGGGCCAGGTAGTCGTTGACGGTGACGACGTGGACGCCCTTGCCGGACAGGGCGTTGAGGTACGCCGGCAGCGTGCCGACCAGCGTCTTGCCCTCACCGGTCTTCATCTCGGCGATGTTGCCGAGGTGCAGTGCCGCGCCGCCCATGAGCTGCACGTCGAAGTGCCGCTGCCCGAGCGTCCGCTTGGCGGCCTCGCGGGTCGTCGCGAACGCCTCGGGGAGGATGTCGTCGAGCGTCTCGCCGTCGGCCAGGCGAGCCCGGAACTTGTCCGTCTCCGCGCGCAGCTCGGCGTCGCTCATCGCGACGAACTCGTCCTCGATGGCGTTGACCTGGTCCGCGATGTTCTTGAGCCTGCGGAGCATCTTGCCTTCGCCGGCGCGAAGGATTCGCTGAAAGACCATCGGGCGTTCGCACTCCTCGTCGGTGTCCCCCGAATGCCCGCGAAGGCAGCCGAAGGGTACGGCGGTGTCCCGCCGACAGCCGCCATGGTAGGCGTAGCGGCCCCGGGCCGTGGCCGCTCCCCTTTCCGAACGCTCATCGGACGCCTCCGGTGCCCGTCCCGCGAACCCCTCCGATTTCTGTCGCACCCCGCCTCTAGGGTCCGTTCCATGGACACCCTCACCGCCGCCGAGGCGCGCCGGCTGGCGATCTCGGCGCAGGGCCTCTCCGGTCCGGCCGCCGCCCGCCGGGCCGGCGGCGTGCCCGGCATGCTCCGGCGGCTCGGCGCGGTCCAGCTCGACACGATCTCGGTGCTCGCCCGCTCCCACGAGCTGGTGCCGTACGCCCGCCTCGGCGCCGTCGGCCGGCCCGCCGTGGAGACGGCGTACTGGGCGGAGCCGCCCGTGGCGTTCGAGTTCTGGTCGCACGCCGCCTGTGTGCTCCCGCTGGAGGCCTGGCCGCTGTACGCCGCGCGCCGCCGCGCCCTGCATGGCAGGTACGGCAACGCCCGCCCCTCGGCGGAGCGCACCCGCGCGTCCGTGCTCGCCGCGCTCGCGGAGCGGGGGCCGATGACCGCGACCGACCTCGGCGGCGCCAAGCGCGGCGGCGTCTGGTGGGACTGGTCCGACGTCAAGGTCGCCGTCGAGGACCTGCTGCTCTGGGGCGACGTCGTCGTGACGCGCCGTAAGCGGTGGCGACGGGTCTACGACCTCCCCTCGCGCGCCGTCCCCGCCGACCTGCTCGCGCAGGACCTCACCGACGCCGAGTGCTACGTGCGTCTGGTGGCCTGGGCGGGCCGGGCGCTCGGCGTGGGCACCGCCGGCGACGTCGCCGACTACTTCCGGATGCCCGCCGCCGACGTGGCGGCCGCGCTGGAGCCCGCGGGGCTCGTGCCCGTGCGCGTGGAGAGCTGGGCGCAGCAGGCGTACGCCGACCCCGCGGCACTCGCCGCCCTGTCCGCGGGCACCGTGCCGAGCGGGTCGCGGACGACGTTGCTGTCGCCGTTCGACTCGCTGGTCTGGTACCGCGAGCGGACCGAGCGCGTGTTCGCCATGCGGCACCGGCTGGAGGCGTACACGCCCAAGCCCAAGCGCGAGTACGGCTACTTCGCCATGCCCGTCCTCGCCGGCGGCCGCCTCGTCGCGCGGGTCGACCCCCGCCGGGCCGGGCGGACGCTGGTCGCGGAGCACGTGTCGTTCGAGCGCGGGTTCGCCGCCGCCGAGGCGCGCGCGGGTGCGGGCCCGGTGCGTTCGGGGGCGGTGAGCGACGGCGCCGTCCGCGCCGTGGCGACGGCGCTGCGCGAGGCGGCGTCGTGGGTGGGCAGCGACTCGGTGGCGGTCGAGCGCGTCACGCCGCCCGAGGCGACGGCGCGGGTGGCCGCGCAGGTGGCCGAGCAGAGCGGCAGCGCCGCGGGGAGGAGCCGCCGTGTCGTGACGCCGTGACCGCCGCGCGCGCGTACGCGCGGCCGATGACGACCCGCGGCCGGCGGGGAGCAGGGTGCTGACCGGACGTCGTACGGACGACGCCCGGGCCGGTCAGGTGATCTCGAGGAGCTTCTCGCGCACCGCGTAGACCACGGCCTCCATCCGGGAGTGCAGCTGCAGCTTCTCCAGGATGTTGCGGATGTGGTTCTTGACGGTGTTCTCCGAGATGAACAGCTGCTTGGCGATGTCGCGGTTGTTCAGGCCCTTGGCGACCAGCTTGAGGACCTCCATCTCGCGGTCCGTGAGCCGCGGCGTGGGGACCTGTTGGCGGTCGTCGGTGCGCTTGATCATCGAGGCGAACTCGGTGAGCAGCTTCGACGCCATCGACGGCGAGATCAGCGACTGGCCCTCGTTGACCGCGCGGATCGCGGCGGCGACCTCCTCGATGGAGATCTCCTTGAGCAGGTAGCCCGAGGCGCCGGCCTTGATCGCGTCGTAGAGGTCGGCCTCCTCGTCGCTGATCGTCAGCATGATGATCTTGGCGCTCGGAACGGCGTCCTTGATGGCGGTGCAGGCGTCGATCCCGCCGCGCTTCGGCATGCGGACGTCCATGAGGACGATGTCGGGTACGGCGTCGGCGGCGCGTTCGACCGCCTCGGCCCCGTCGCTCGCCTCGCCGACGACCTCGATGTCGTCCTCCTGCTCGAGGACCATCTGCAGGCCGCGCCGGAAGAGCGCGTGGTCGTCGACGACCAGTACCCGGATCGGCTCGCCCGCCCGGGAACCGACGGTCGTCGCGCCCGCCTCGTCCTCCGTCACACGCCCTCCTCGTACGTTCGGCGCTCCTGGCTCACTTCGCGAGCCGGATGACGCCGTAGTCGTAGCCCTTCCGCCGGTAGACGACGCTGGGAAGGCCGGTCTCGACGTCGGGGAACAGGAAGAAGTCGTGCCCGACGAGCTCCATCTGGAACAACGCCTCGTCGAGGGTCATCGGCGTGCCCTCGAACATCTTCTCCCGAACGACGACGCCGCCTGCCTCCTCTTCGTCGGCACCAACGGCGTCCACGTCCGGCTCCGGCTCCTCGGTCGCGAGGGACTTCGAGCCGTTCGCGTGCGCCGCAGGCGAGTGTATCGACTCGGGCGTGCGCAGACCGTGATGGACGCGGCGCTTGTCGGCGGCGCGGCGCAGCCGGCCCTCCAGCTTGTCGAGCGCGAGGTCGAGCGCGACGTACGGGTCCGTGGACGCCGCCTCGGCGCGGATGACCGGACCCTTGGACAGGCAGGTCACCTCGACGCGGTCCTTGACCGACGCGAGGCGAGGGTTCTGCTCCTGGCAGAGCTCGACCTCGAGCCGGAAGATCCGGTGGTCGAGGCGCTCGACCTTGGCGAGCTTCTCGGTCGCGACCTGCCGGAACTTGTCCGAGACCTCGGTCCTGCGGCCCTTGACGACGATGTCCATCAGGCTCCTTCCTCTGCCGACCGGGAGGAGCCGAGCGCACGGAGCCCGACGGCGGAGGCGGACGCCCCGACGGCACGCAGCGGGCGGCGGACGCCCCGCTCGCGTGCAGCTCTCATGCTGGTCCTCACGGCGACCACGAAGCCGGACGGCGTCCGGACCACCACGCTATCCCGGCGCCACCTGTGCGTGCAGGGTATTGGCGGCGTTCGGCGCGGAAGCGGCCGGTGAAGGTGTCGGTACTGCCCGGCCACACCGGCGGCGGCCGGGCCCGCGGCACTGCCCGCCGGACGCCCGCGGCGACCACCGCGCCGCCCGCGACGTTCACCCCCACCGCGCGCAGCGCCCGCGCCGCCTCCGCGAGAGACACGCCCGTCGTCATCACGTCGTCCACGACGACGACCCGCCGCCCGCTGAGCGCCGCCACCCGGCGCGGGTCGGCGGCGAACGCGCCGGCGAGGTTAGCCGCCCGCTGAGCCGCGGACAGGCCCGCCTGGTCGGCGAGGCCGCGGGCGACGACGAGCGCGGGTACGGCGGGGACCCCGAGCAGCCGCGCGGCGCGGACGGCGAGGCGGCGGGCGTGGTCGTAGCCGCGCTCGCGAAGGGCGGCGCGCCGCGACGGCACCCAGACGAGAACCTCCGGCCGCGCGCACGACGCGGCGCGCGCCAGTGCCGCACCGAGCGGCGCGGAGAGGCCGAGCCGGCCGCGTTCCTTGTGCGCGACGACGACCTCGCGGACGGGGCTGTCGTACGCCGCGACGGTCCAGACGCGCGGCAGCCCCGGCGGCGGGGGCGTGGGCAGCGCGCGCACCGGCCGCGCCGCGAGCACGAGCGCACAGGTCGTGCAGAGCAGCGCGCGACCGGCGCCGGTCAGCACGCGGCCGCAGCCCGCGCAGGTACGCGGGAGCAGCAGGTCGAGCAGCGCGGACAGCATGCGTACCAGCCTGCGACCCGGCACGAGCAGCCGACCAGGGGCTCAGCGACATCTGTGGACGCGAGATCGACGGCTGTGGACAGCTGTCAGCCGCTGAACGCCGCCGCCCCGCCCCCCGCACGCAACGGCGCCCACTCCGCCCCCGGCGTACGCCGGTACAGCCGGCCGCCCGACGACACGACACGGTCGGCGGGTACGCCCTCGGGCACCCCCGCCGACACGGTCAGCGCCGTCACGGGGCGCGCCGGCAGGCCGGACGCGATCGGCGTCTCCAGCGCGAACCCGTCGAGGTCGACACGGTGCAGCGCGGGCCGCTTGCCGTCGTACGTCGCGAACAGCAGCTGCCGCGCCCCGTCGAACGCCGCCGCCGTCACGCCGCGCACCGACGGCACGACCTGCCGCGGGTCGCCGAGCACCCGGCCACCGGATGCCGGCCGCTCGACCCGGGCGACCCACAGCGACGCGTTCTTGCCGGCGCCGGCGACGATCGCCACGCGCGCGCCGTCGGGCGAGAGGCGCAACGACGTCACCGGCAACGGCAGCGACGCCGGCACCGGCACGACGCCGAGCGGCCCGCCCCCGACGGGCGCCGTGACGATCTGCTGCCCCTCGCCGGTGGTCTGTACGGCCCAGACGAGGGTGCCGCCCGGCTCCCACGTCGGCGCGGTGATGCTGTCGGCGCTGACGGCGGTGCGCGTGGCCTCCCGCCCGGTCAGGTCCACGAGGATCAGCGACTGCCGCGCGCCGGCCGACGCGCGGGTCACGCCGGCCAGCCACGTGCCGCCGCGGTTGACCGCCAGCGACGTCAGCGCCGGGGTGCTCGCGACGCTCTCGTAGAGACGCCCGGCGTCGTCGAACGCGTTCGCCACGCCCTGGCGCACGAAGAACAGCCGCCGGTCCGCGGTCGGCGGCACCGGCGCGAAGTCGGTCCAGTCGGAGCGCCGGTGGTCCCGCAGCCCCGGCCGCCCCGGCACCGCGAGGGGTTCCTCCTCGGCGAGCAGCTGGACGGCCTGGACGTCCTCGCGTTCGGTCAGGGTCCACACGACCTGCGCGACGAGCGCGCTCAGGGACTCCTGCGGCGCGTTGCGGATCTCGCGGGAGAAGTTCAGCCGTACGACGCCGTCCCCGGCGGCCGACGCGTCGAGCAGCTTGGTGCCGCGCGGGATCGCCGATCGCACCGCCGGCGCGAGCCAGCCGCGCGGCCCGAGGAGCAGCGCGCGGACGAGGTCGGCGGCCGGCTGGTCGACCCGCCGCAGGAACACGAGGTCGGGTACGAGCCGCCGTGCCTGGTCGGTCCAGTACAGCGTCGAGCGCGCGAACGACGTCGCCACGTCGCGCACCGACAGCAGCAGCCCCGTCGGCACGTCCGACAGGCGCCATCCGGACCCCGGTACGTCGCGCAGCCGGAACGTCAGCGTCACCGGCGTCGTCCGCGGCCGGTACTCGCCCGCCGGCGAGATCGTGCCGACGGCGTCGACGGTGACGCGCACCGTCGCGCGGTCGCCGTTGATGTCCGCCGCGGCGTGCCGGCGGGCGCCGGTGTAGACGACGGTGCGCGCGCCGGCGTCCCACCGCGCGGCGGGGACGAGGTAGCGGCGCGCGATGGCGTAGTCGTTGTCGGGGTTGGTCTCGGCGGTGAGGTAGTCGCGGACGATGTCGCTTGCGCTCGACCCGGCGCGGGGGTTCTGCGGTACGAGCCGCCGTACGCCGCCACCGGGCTCGACCGGCTCCTCGCCCTCCGCGTGGACGCGCCGTACGACGCGCGCAGGACCGCCCGACGGGATGCCGCTGCACGCCGCCAGCGCCACCACCGCGACAGCCGCCGCGGCGCACCGCAGGCCGCTAGCCACCCGAGCCCACCGGCGCCGGCTCCAGCGGCAGCGGAGACGACGGCACCTCGCCGCCCGCCTTGCGCGGCAGCGTCATGCGGAACACCGACCCGCGCCCGGGCTCGCCCCACGCCTGCAGCCAGCCGCCGTGCAGCCGTACGTCCTCCAGCGCGATGGACAGGCCGAGGCCGGTGCCGCCGGACTGCCGCGCGCGCGACGGGTCGGCGCGCCAGAAGCGCGAGAACACCCGGCTCGCGTCACCGGGCCGCAGGCCCACACCCCTGTCGCGTACGACCACCGCGACCGTCTCCGCGTCGGACCCCACCTGCAGCTCGATGGGCAGCCCCTCGCCGTGCTCGATGGCGTTGGAGAGGAGGTTGCGCAGGACGCGTTCGATGCGCCGCGGGTCGCCTTCGACGAGCACCTCGCCGCGCGTCGTCGACCGCACGATGACGTCGCTGCCACGCCTCGCCGCCAACGGACCCAGCGCGTTGACGACGCGGTGCAGCAGGCCGGTCAGGTCGAAGACCTCGTTGTCGAGAACGGCCGCGCCCGCGTCGAAGCGCGAGATCTCCAGCAGGTCCACGAGGAGCGTCTCGAACCGGTCCAGCTCGTGCTGGAGCAGCTCCGCCGACCGCGACACCTCGGGCGGGAAGTCCGCGCGCGCGGCGTGCAGGACGTCGGCCGCCATGCGCACGGTCGTCAGCGGCGTACGCAGCTCGTGCGACACGTCGGAGACGAAGCGCTGCTGCACGCGCGAGAGCCCTTCGAGCTGGTCGATCTTCTGCTGCAACGACACCGCCATGTCGTTGAACGCCTCGCCGAGACGCGCGAGCTCGTCCTCGCCCGTGACCTGCATCCGCGACGCGAGGCGGCCTGCCGCGAACTCGTCCGCGACGCGCGCCGCCGCGCGCACCGGCGAGACGACCTGCCGCGCGACGAGCAGCGTGATGCCGCCGACGAGCAGCGCCAGCGCGATACCGCCGCCGAACAACGCCGAGCGCACCTCCCCCAGCGTCTCCGTCTCGACGTCGAGCGGGAAGAAGAAGTAGAGGGCGTAACGGCGGCTCGGCGAGTACAGCGGCGCGCCCACCACGAGCCCCTTCGACGTCTGCCTGCGGACGTCGAACGCCGCGTACGCGTACGCCATGTCGCTGTCGCGCTCGACGGATGCGCGCACGTCCGCGGGGATCTCGGCGAGGTCCGGGGCGTCGCGGCTGACGATGTCGAGGGGGCCGCCGAGGACCGCGACGCCGTACGTCCCCGTCGGGCCCGCGCGCGTCGCGAGCTGCTCGATCATGAGGCCGAGTTCCTCGTCGACCTTCTCCGGCGCGGCGTCGGAGTCGAGGTCGGCGAGGGTGGCGGCGGCGTACTGCAGGCTCGACTCGACCTCGGCGAGCGCGCGGTCGCGCTGGGAGCGCAGGAGCCCGCGCGTCACGCGGTCCATGACCAGGACGCCGAGGAGCGCGACGACCACCATCGAGACGAGCAGGGTCGTGGACACGACGCGCAGCTGCAGCGAACGTCGCCACCGCGCCGTCGCCGCCCTGAAAAGGACGCGAGGCGTCAGGCGCCTTCGGTTGCTCGACAGGCCCCGCTGCCGCGGCGCCTGTCTCAGGGTGGTCCCGCCTTGTAGCCGACGCCGCGGACGGTGAGGACGACCTCGGGGTGCTCGGGGTCGCGCTCGACCTTGGCGCGCAGGCGCTGGACGTGGACGTTGACGAGGCGGGTGTCGGCGGCGTGCCGGTAGCCCCAGACCTGCTCGAGGAGGACCTCGCGGGTGAACACCTGCCGCGGCTTGCGCGCCAGCGCGACGAGCAGGTCGAACTCCAGCGGCGTCAGCGGGATCTGGTTGCCGTCGCGCAGGACGCGGTGCCCGGCAACGTCGATCTCGACGTCGCCGATGTGCAGCGGCTCGGCGGGCACGTCCTCGTTGCGGCGCAGCCGCGCGCGGACCCGCGCGATGAGCTCCTTCGGCTTGAACGGCTTGACGACGTAGTCGTCGGCACCCGACTCCAGACCGAGGACGACGTCGATCGTGTCGCTCTTCGCGGTGAGCATGACGATGGGTACGCCGCTCTCCGCGCGGATCTGCCGGCACACGTCGAGGCCGTCGCGGCCCGGCAGCATGATGTCGAGCAGCACGAGGTCGGGCTTGACGTCGCGGAACGCCGCGAGGGCGCGTTCGCCGTCGGCCACGAACGACGGCTCGAAGCCCTCGGTACGCAGCACGATGCCGAGCATCTCGGCGAGGGCCGGGTCGTCGTCGACGACGAGGACGCGGCCCTTCACCGGGTACCCGGCCGGCGGCAGCAGCGGTCGAGCGAGAGCGCGCGGGTCATACGTCCATTGTGCCTGCCAAGCCGGTGCCTGCGCGGTAGCCATGTACGCAGCGTCCGCCCGGCCGGTCGCGGTGCCGTACCGGCCAGGTCACGGATCGGTGCTCAGCAGCCCGCGAACCGTCTCCTCCGTCACCGGGCGCGCGACGCCGCGCTCGGTGACCAGCGCCGTGACGAGGTGCGGCGGCGTGACGTCGAACGCCGGGTTGTACGCCGCCGCGCCCTCCGGCGCCACGCGGACGCCGCCGTACGACAGCACCTCCTCCGCGCCGCGCTGCTCGATCTCGATGCCGTCGCCGCTCGCCGTCGCGAGGTCGATCGTCGACGTCGGCGCCACCACGACGAACGGCACGTCGTGGGCCCGCGCGAGCACCGCGAGCGGGTACGTGCCGACCTTGTTCGCGACGCTGCCGTCGGCGCAGATCCGGTCGGCGCCGACGAGCACGACGTCGACCTCGCCGCGCGCGAAGAGCGAGCCGGCGGCGTTGTCGGGCAGGACGGCGTACGGCAGCCCGTCGCGCGCCGCCTCCCACGCCGTCAGCCGCGCGCCCTGCAGCAGCGGCCGCGTCTCGTCCACCCAGAGCCGCGCGAGCCTCCCCGCGTCGTGGGCGGCGCGCGCGACGGCGTACGCCGTGCCGCCGCCGGCCGACACGAGCGCGCCGGTGTTGCAGTGCGTCAGGACCCGCGCGGCTGCCGGGACGAGCTCGAGGCCGTACGCCGCCATGGCGTCGCTCGCAGCCGCGTCCTCGGCCGCGAACGCGTCCGCCGCCGCCACCGGGTCGCCACCCGAGCGCACGGCGGCCAGCGCATGGGCAACGCCACGTCGCAGGTTGACCGCCGTGGGCCGCGCCGCGGCGATGCGTTCCGCCGCCGCCTCGACGCCGGCCGGGTCGCTCAGGGCGAGCGCGACGCCGTACGCCCCCGCGACGCCGAGCGCGGGCGCGCCGCGCACGACGAGCCGCTGGATCGCCTCGACGAGGGAGTCCACGTCGGCGCAGCGCAGGACGGTCTCCTCGCCGGGCAGGCGGGTCTGGTCGAGCAGCTCGACCGCTCCGTCGCGCCAGGCGACGGCGGGCAGCCGGTTCGCGCGTCGGTCCACGCGGGCAGGGTACGGCCCCCGATTGATGGCACGATGACCGGCAACGCCCGGACACGGGCCGGTCGCCGCGCGACGCGGGAGGACGCATGACGGAACCGCCGGGCTGGGCATCGCCCTCCGACCCCGGCGCCCAGCCTGGTGGCGAGCCCCCTCCGGCCGCGCCTCCGCAGGGACCGCCTCCGCAGGGACCGCCACCGCAGAGCCCGCCGCCCGCGTACGGCACTCCCCCGCCGGCGTACGGCACGCCGCCGTCCGGCTGGGGCCCGCCGCAGCCCGGCGCCCCGCACGGCACCGCGCCGCCGGGGTCGTTCGGACAGGGAGCCCAGCCCGGGTACGGCGCGCCGCCACCAGGCCAGTGGGGCGGGCAGTACGGCGGCTGGGGCACGCCCGGCTGGGGCCGTCCTGCCGCGCCGGAGCCGGGGATCATCCCGCTGCGCCCGCTGGGGCTCGGTGAGATCCTCGACGGCGGTTTCTCCATCGTGCGGCAGTACCCGCGCGTCACCCTCGGGCTGTCGGCGATCGTCGTGTCGGTGACGCAGCTGCTGGCGTTCCTCGTGCAGTTCGTCGTGGCGTTCGAGGACGGCTACGTCGACCCCGACGTCTTCGGCGGCGTCTCCATCGCGCGCGCCGTCGGCTGGCTCATCACCGGCATCGGCGTCGTCGTCCTCGCGGGCATGCTGACGTCCGTCATGGGCGACGCGGTGCTCGGCCGGCCGACGACGATCGCGGAGACGTGGCGCAAGATCCGGCCGCGGTTCTGGGCGCTGATCGGCGCCAGCCTGCTCGGCGGCATCGTGCCCGCCCTGGGGCTGCTGCTCTGCATCCTGCCCGGCGTGTTCCTGTGGGCCGCGTGGGCGTTCCTCACGCCGGCGGTCGTCCTCGAACGCGCCGGCGTCATCACCGCGATCCGGCGGTCGTGGCGGCTCGCGGTGCCGGACTTCTGGCGGGTGTTCGGCATCCGCTTCCTCGCGACGCTCATCGCCGGTTTCATCGGCGGCGTCATCACCGTGCCGATCTCGCTGCTCGCGTTCGGGTCCATGACACTGAGCGGCGACACGGGCGGCATGTCGGTGCTGCCGTTCGCGCTCATCACGCTCGGCGCGATCATCTCGGGCACGATCACGGCGCCGTTCAGCTCGGGGGTGCTCTCGCTGCTCTACATCGACCGCCGGATGCGCGCCGAGGGTCTCGACGTGACGCTGGCGCAGGCGGCGCAGCAGCCCGCGGGAGCGGCCTGACCGTGCTGCCGTTCCTCCAGGACCCGGTGACCCGCGACGGCGCGCGCGAGGAGGCCGAGCGCGAGCTGCGCAAGTCGATCTACCACGTCCGCGACGAGCCCCCCGTCCAGCGGTTCATCAACTGGCTGCTCGAACGTCTCGACGACGCGTTCGAGGCCGCCATCAACGTCACCCCCGGCGGCCTGCCGTCTCTCGTCGTCCTCGCCGTCGTCATCGTCGCGATCGTCGTGGCCCTGCGGCTCGGCCTCGGCCCGACCGGCCTGCGCGACGCGCTTACCGACCGCCGCAAGGGCGCCGCCGCGACGAGCGCCGCCGAGTACCGCGCCGAGGCCGAGCGCCTCGCCGCCGCGGGAGACTTCAAGGAGGCCGTGCGCGCGCGGTTCCGCGCGGTCATCCGCGAGCTCGAGGAACGCGCCGTCCTCGACCCGCGCCCTGGCCGTACGGCGGGCGAGATCGCCCGCGAGGGCAGCGCCGCCGTGCCCGGGATCGCCGTCGACCTGCGCGACGCGGCCACCACGTTCGACCAGGTCTGGTATGGCCGCCGCGACGCCACCGATGCCGACTACGCCCGCGTCCGCGAGGCCGACGACCGCATCCGCAACGCCCGCCTCACGACGGTGGCGACGTGACGAGCGTCCTCGACACGGCGCCCGCGGAGGAGGTCTCCTCGCGCCCCACGGTCACGCCGCGCGACGCCTGGCGCAAGGCGAGGCTGCCGGTCGCCATCGGCGCCGGCTTCGTCGTCCTCGCGGTCGTCCAGGCGCTCGTGACGGGCGGCGTCGGCGAGGACCTGCTCGACCCCGAGGCGGCCGGGCCCGACGGCGGCATGGCGCTCGCGGTGCTGCTGCGCGACCACGGCGTCGACGTACGCCGCGTCGAGGAGCCGACGGGGACGAGCGGCGTGACGGTGTTCGTGCCCGTGCCGCAGCTGGCGCTGCTCAACCGGCCCGCGGCGTTGCGTCGTGTCGCGACCGCCACCGACGTCGTCGTCGCGAGCCCCGACGAGTTCAGCCTCGAGATGATGCGCATCGACGCCGGCGTCGCCGGCAACATCCGCGAGAAGGTCCTGCAGCCTGGCTGCGACCACCCCGACGCGGCCGTGGCGGGCGCGGTGCGCATGGGCGGCAGCGTCCTCGCCGCGCCCGAGATCGCGACCGCCTGCTACGCCGACCGCGGCGACGCGACGTTCGTCGACATGGAGGAGAGCGGCCGGCGCGTGACGCTGCTCGGCAGCGGGTCGTTCATGACGAACGAGCACCTCGACGACGACGGCAACGCCGCCCTCGCGCTCCGCCTGCTGACCCGCGCCCGTACGGTCGAGTGGGTCTACCCGCGGACCGTCGAGTTCGCTGCCGAGGAGGAGAAGGGGCTGTTCGAGCTGCTGCCGCACCGCGTGTTCGTCGCGGTCGCGCAGGTCTTCGTCGTGCTGCTCCTGCTCGCGCTGTGGCGCGCCCGACGGCTGGGCCCGGTCGTCGTCGAGCCGCTGCCCGTCGTCGTGCGCGCCGCCGAGGCGGTCGAGGGCAGGGCGCGGCTGTACGAGGCCGCGCACGCCCGCGACCAGGCGGCCAACGCCCTGCGCGCCGGCCTGCGCGACCGGCTCGTCCGCGTCCTCGGCCTCGCCTCCGACGCAGGCCCGGAGACACTCGTCGCCGCGGTCACCGCGCGGACCGGCCGCGACGCCCTGGCCGTCACCGGCCTCCTGTACGGTCCCCCACCGGCCGACGACGCGGCGCTCGTGCGCCTCGCCACCGATCTCGACCTACTCGACACCGAGGTGCGTGCCCTGTGACCGAGACCCCGTCCGCCGCTCCGCGCCGCCGCGCGCCCGCCCGCCGTACGGCGTCGGCCAACGACCCCCGCGCGGCGTTGATCGCCGTCAAGGACGAGGTCGGCAAGGCCGTCGTCGGCCAGGACGCCGCCGTGACCGGCCTCGTCATCGCGCTGCTCTGCCGCGGCCACGTCCTCCTCGAAGGCGTGCCCGGCGTCGCGAAGACGCTGCTCGTCCGCGCGCTCGCGGCGGCGCTCGCCGTCGACACGAAGCGCGTGCAGTTCACGCCCGACCTCATGCCCGGCGACGTCACGGGGTCGCTCGTGTACGACGCCAGGACGGCGCAGTTCTCGTTCCGCGAGGGGCCGGTCTTCACCAACCTGCTGCTCGCCGACGAGATCAACCGCACGCCACCGAAGACACAGGCCTCGCTGCTGGAGGCGATGGAGGAGCGGCAGGTCACGGTCGACGGCGTGCCGCGGCCGCTGCCCGAGCCGTTCGTCGTCTGCGCGACGCAGAACCCCGTCGAGTACGAGGGCACCTACCCGCTGCCCGAGGCGCAGCTCGACCGGTTCCTCCTCAAGCTGACGATGCCGCTGCCGGCGCGCGAGCACGAGATCACCGTCCTCGAACGCCACAACGCCGGCTTCAACCCGCGCGACCTCGCCGCCGCCGGCGTCCGCGCCGTCGCGTCGGTCGCGGAGCTCGACGCCGGCCGCGCCGCCGTCGCCGGCATCTCCGTCAAGCCCGAGGTCCTCGGCTACATCGTCGACGTGGCGCGCGCGACCCGGCAGTCGCCGTCGCTCTCGCTCGGGGTCTCGCCGCGTGGCGCCACCGCGCTGCTCAACGCCGCCAAGGCGTGGGCGTGGCTGTCGGGCCGCGACTTCGTGACGCCCGACGACGTCAAGGCGCTGGCGCGGCCCGCGCTGCGTCACCGCGTGGCCGTACGTCCCGAGGCCGAGCTCGAGGGCGTCACCGCCGACGGCGTCCTCGACACCGTGCTCGGGTCGGTCGCGGTACCCCGCTAGATGGCTCTCACCGGTCGCCTCGCGCTCGTCGCCGCGGTCCTCGCGGCGGCGCTGCTCGCCGCGCCCGGGTCCGGCTGGTCGGCGTTCTGGCTCGCCAACCTCGCGCTGGTCGTGCTGGCCGTCGTGGACATCGTTCTGGCGGCGAGCGTGCGGTCGCTGACGCTGGCGCGTTCCGGCGACAGCGCCGCGCGGCTCGGCGAGTCGGCGAACGTGACGTTGACCGTCACCAACACCGGCTCGCGTACGGCACGGCTGTCCGTCCGCGACGCCTGGCCGCCGTCGGCCGGGGCTTCGCCGCGCGTCCACCGCGTCACCGTCCCGGCGCACGAACGCCGCGCGCTGGCGTCGGTCCTCACTCCGACGCGCCGCGGCGACCGGCGGCCCGAGCGGGTGACCGTACGGTCCGTCGGCCCGCTCGGCCTCGCCGGCCGGCAGGGGCGGCACGTGGCGCCGTGGCAGGTGCGGGTGCTGCCGCCGTTCACGTCGCGGAAGTTCCTGCCCGAGCGGCTCAACCGCCTCCGCCAGCTCGACGGCGCGGTGCTCATCCGCGGGCGCGGGCAGGGCACGGAGTTCGACTCGCTGCGCGACTACGTCGACGGCGACGACGTGCGCTCCATCGACTGGCGCGCGACCGCGCGGCGCGACAACGTCGTCGTCCGCACCTGGCGCCCCGAGCGCGACCGCCGCGTCGTGCTCGTCCTCGACACGGGGCGTACGTCGGCCGGCCGCGTCGGCGACAGCCCGCGCCTCGACCACGCGATGGACGCGGCGCTGCTGCTCGGCGCGCTGGCGTCGCGGGCCGGTGACCAGGTCGAGCTGCTGGCGTACGACCGCGTGCAGCGCGCCCGCGTCCCCGGCGGCTCGCGCGCCGAGGTGCTGTCGCGGCTCGTCAACGCGATGGCGCCGCTCGACCCCGTCCTCCTCGAAGCCGACCACGCGGGCATCGTCGCGTCGGTGCTGCGGCGGCACCGGCGGCGGGCGCTCGTCGTGCTGTTCACCGAGCTCAACACCGCCGTCGTCGAGGAGGGGCTGCTGCCCTCGCTCGGCGCGCTGACGCTGCGGCACACCGTGATCGTCGCGGCGGTCGCCGACCCGCGCGTCGCGGCGATGATGACCGCGCGCGGCTCGGCGCCTGCTGTCTACGAGGCCGCGGCCGCGGAGCGCGCGACGGCCGAACGCCGCCGCCTCGTCTCGCTGCTACGCCGCCGCGGCGTGGAGGTCGTGGACGCGCCGCCGGAGTCGTTCGCGCCGGCGGTCGCGGACAGGTACCTCGAGCTCAAGGCGGCGGGCCGGCTCTAGGTCTGGCGACGATCTGGGCGCGCGCCATCGCGCCGGCGTTTCCTGCAGCGAACGCCATCCTGCTGCGTTCCGCTGCGGGAAACGCTGGCGCGGTCTCTAGCCGCAGTCGCGGCCCTTGCACTTCTTGCGGTCGCCGTCACCATCGCCACCGCCGCCGTCCTCGGTGTCGCGCGGCTTGTCGGCCGGGTCGCCCGGCTTCTTCTCGGGCGTCAGCGACTTCGGCGCCGCCGTCTTGATCTCGACGTGCACGAAGTCGCTGACCGGCAGCCCCTCGTGCGCGGCCGACATGATGAGCCGCCAGATCGTCGCCGGGAACCCGCCGCCGTACACGATCGGCACACCCTTGACGTTGCGCAGCGGCCGCTTCATCGGGTCGGTCGGATAGCCGACCCACACCGCCGCCGCGAGGTCCGGCGTGTAGCCGTCGAACCACGCCGCCGTCGGGCCGTTCGTCGTGCCGGTCTTGCCGGCGACCGGGCGGCCGATCTGCGCGCCCTTGCCCGTGCCGTCCGTCAGCACGCCCCGCAGGACCTGGGTCACGGTGTCGGCGGTCTTCTCCGACATCACCTGGCGGCAGTCGGGGCTCACCTTGCCGAGGACGCCGCCCTCGGCGTCGACCACCTCGGTGATCGCGATGGGCTTGCAGTACGTCCCGCGCGCGGCCAGCGTGGCGTACGCGTTCGCCATGTCGAGCGGGCTGACCTCGTTGGCGCCCAGCACGAGCGACGGCACCTCGCGGATCGGGAAGCGGCGGACGCCGAGGTCGCGCGCGATCCGCGCCGGGTGCGACAGGCCCGTCTTCTCCTCGATCTGGATGTACGCCGTGTTGACCGACTCCCACGTCGCGTGCGAGATGTCGAACACGCCCTGCTCGCTGTCCCCCGCGTTGCCGACGGTGTACGGCTCCTCACGGCCGTCGACGACGTTCGTGAAGACCTTCGACTTGTAAGTCTGCGGCGAGCGGATCTTCGTCGACAGCGGGATGCCCTGCTCGATCGCCGCGGCGAGGACGAAGACCTTGAACGTCGACCCGGCCTGGAAGCCGTGCGAGCCGCCGAGCGGGAGGTTGACCTTCTGGCTCTTGCGCTCGTGGTTGAGGCCGGCCATGACCTTGACGAGGCCGGTGCCTGGCTGCACGACGACCGCCGCGCTCGCGGGGTCGGTCTTCGCGCCGAGCGTCTGCTTCATGGCGTTCAGCGCGACGCGCTGGAGGCGGCCGTCGAGCGACGTACGGATCGTCAGCCCGCCCTGGAACAGCTTCTGCGCGCGCTGCGCCGGCGTCTCGCCGAAGATCGGCGCCATCGTCCCTTCGGGATCGTCGAGGACGATCGTGCGGACGTAGTCGAGGTAGTAGCGCGCCTCGTCGTTGTCCTCGATGCCGCGTTCCTTGGTCACGTTCAGCGCGAGGCGCGTGCGCTTCGCCTTCGCGACCGCGGCCGGCGTCGCGAAGCCCGCGTCGGCCATGCGGTCGAGGACGAGGTCGCGGCGGGCCTTCGACGCGGCGCGGTCCTTCGTCGGGTCGTACAGGCCGGGGTTCTTGACGATGCCCGCGAGCAGCGCGGCCTCGGGCAGCGTGAGCTGGTCGACCTTCTTGCCGAAGTAGTAGTGCGCGGCGGTGCCGACGCCGTACACGCCGCCGCCGAAGTACGCGATGTTGAGGTACTTCTCGAGGATCTCCGCCTTCGAGTACTTCTTCTCCAGCGCGATCGCGAGCTTGGCCTCGCGGATCTTGCGGCCCGCCGTACGCTCCGCCACCGCGCGCTTCGCGCCACTGTCGCTGGCCTTCGCGATGAGGACATTCTTCACGTACTGCTGGGTGATCGTCGAGCCACCCTGCTGCACCTCGCCGGCCTGGCTGTTGCGGATGACCGCGCGGGCGAGGCCCTTGAGGTCGACGCCGTTGTGCTCGTAGAAGCGCTCGTCCTCGATGGCGAGGATCGCGTCCTCCATGACCTTCGGGATCTCGTCGAGCGAGACGACGACGCGGTTCTGGTTGAAGTACGCGACCGCCAGCGTCGAGCCGTCCGAGGCGAGGATCCGCGACGACTGCGGCAGCGGCGGCTCCGTCAGCTCGGTCGGCAGCGCGTCGAACTGCTCCGCGCCGGCGCGGGCCACCAGCCCCAGCGAGCCGACGACGGGGAACGCGAGCCCCGCGACGAGCAGACCGCAGACGACGCAGAGCGCCAGGAGCACGACGCCGCGCTTCGCGTTGAAGCCGTCGGCGTCGAGCCGGGTACGCCGCTTCCTGCGGCCCTCGGGTACGAGCACGTAGGGAGGGTGCCCATCCGGACAGTGGCCGAACCGCTACGCCGGTGTCACCGACCGCGACCGCGTTCTCGGCGGAACCGCGCGCCATGCCCAGCCACTCGCCACCCGTGCAGGCTCGGTGTCATTGCGTTTTCTCGTCGATCCACTTCGGCCAGTGACCGTCCGGATCGATCGAGCCCAGCGGGTCGCCCGCGCCGTAGAGGAACCTGTTGAACGTGCTCGGTTGCATCGGGTCGCCGAACACCGTGTCCAGCGACGTGAACCGCCCGAGCGACGGGAGGTACGACCGCGCGCCCATGTCGACGGCA